>JAMOMO010000031.1 GCA_027067035.1 Desulfobulbaceae bacterium | reverse complement strand
CTTAACAACCCATTTAAAAGTAATGGTGTTGTCAGCTGCGGTGAGGGCATCGGCATATTTGAAGTTGATCTCATGCTGTCCCTCAGCCACTTCATGGTGAGATGCCTCAATCTCAAAACCCATCTCTTCAAGGGTCTCGATGATCTCGCGACGACAGTCATTTCCGGTATCCTCGGGATCAAGGCTGAAGTATCCGGCAACATCGTTGGTGATGGTGGTGGCACGGCCCTCTTCGTCTTTCTCAAAGAGAAAGAACTCTGCTTCAGTACCAACGTTCATGGTGTAACCCATCTCTTTGGCCTCAGCAAGTACACGTTTGAGGTTGTTACGGGGACAGCCCTCGAAAGGAGTTCCGTCAGCCTTGGCAACATCACAGATAATACGTGCAGCGGCAATACCATCCTGATTTCTCCAGGGGAGAATGGTAAAGGTATCATAGTCCGGCTTAAGATACATATCAGACTCATTGATACGAACAAAACCGTCAATGGAAGAGCCATCAAACATCATCTGACCATCAAGGGCCTTCTCTACCTGGCTGCGTGGAATCGCAACGTTTTTCATAAAACCGAAAATATCCACAAACTGGAGGCGGAAATAGTGAATATTTTCCTCCTCGATGGTTCTCATAATTTCATCTCTGGTCATTCCATGATCTCCTTACTGAAGTTGAATATAGATCTTCCACACTGCTGATCTTCACGCAGATGGAAGAACGTTCCCTTATGGGTTTATAGCCGTATTCCCGCTGTAAAACAGTGTAATTCATCGAGCAACTACACATTTACCATTTTGCGAAAATAAATAAAATAAAAAAATAATTGTTTACAAAAATGTAATTTCCGCCTCAGACAACACCATCAATGCCATACAGAATTCCGTCCCGCAACTCTTCAATGAACTGCAGGTCCGTCACCTTCTCCTGCTGACTGTCCAGGACATAGAATACATCAATGAGCTGCTCAACCTCTGTTGCAATATAGGCCCGATAGATATTCACCCCGAAGTCTGCAAGAGTCTGGGTTATGCGATAGAGCTGCCCCGGACTGTCGGCAGAATAAATTTCCACAATGGTGTACTGATCCGAGGCCTCATTATCCACAACAACGCGGGTTTCGCTTATTCCCGCAGGACGTTTCCGCCGCACAAGGCTCGATGAGAGCTTTTTATAGAGGCGGTGCCCCAGTCCCAGCCTGTGGTTCAGGGCAAGGTTTAAGTCATCATTCAGAGCCCGCCAGTCTTTTTCCTCATAATCCACTCCATCTTCGGGCAGGACTTCAAGGACATCCACGACACTCCCGTCCAGCCAGGTGAAAATCTGGGCATTCAGCACTGAGAGATTGTGAAGGGTAAGCACCCCGCAAATCTTGGCCAGAAGCCCGCTGCGATCGCGACACATGATGAGCAACGACCACTGACTCTGGAGCTTTTGCGGAAAGACAAGGGCCTTCTGCTGCAGCACCTGATAGTTATCCCGGTGAATCCGGACATGACCTGCAACTGCCTCCGGCGTGAAACTGAGCAGATAATCAGCGGGCAGATCATCCACGGATGCCCGGACATCTTTTTCTCCGGCCACAAGATTGACAACCTGACTGCGCAGCCAGTCAACCCCTTCATCCACCTGCAACTCCACATCAGCAGCAGACTGAAACTGCAGATAGGGATGCACCTTCATATACATTTCATAGAGCAGCGCCCCCTTCCAGTCGCTCCAGGCGGAAGGTCCGGTGGCATGGGAATCGGCGACAGCGATGAGGTAGAGCATGGCCAGCCGCTCGGCATCCCCTATGGTTTCGGCACAACGCCTGATAAACTGTTCATCATTGAGGTCACGACGCAGGGCATTTTCAGGCATGAAGAGATGGTAGCGAACCACAAAAGCAAGGCAGGCACACTCGGCATCATCAAGGCCGAGCCTGCGGCCGACATCTCCGACCATCTCAGCCCCGATAACAGAATGATCTCCGCCCGCACCCTTACCGATATCATGAAGCAGGGTGGCAAGATAGAGCACATGGGGGGAGGCCACATTGAGAAAGACCGCCTCTTCGCTTCCGGCAGCCTCACGCAGATCCGCCACGGTCTGCAGAAGGTGGCGATCCACTGTATAGATATGATACACATCATGCTGAACCAGCGATTCGATCCGGGCAAATTCCGGGATGTAGGCGGAAAGCAGTCCGGTTTCATGCATGCATTCGAGCACGGAAAAGATATTCAGGCCGGATTCAAGGATCTCAAAAAACGGCTTGGACATCCTTGCTGAAGAACGCACCTTATCCGTTATCAGATCAAGGTGGGCGGTGACCATCTTCCTGGTTCGGTGATGCAGCGGAAGCCCGGTCTTGGCCGATGCCAGAAAGCAGCGCATCAGGAGATAGGGACGGCTCTCCAGATCCTTTTCAGAAGCAGTGAGATGGATACGACTGCTGCGACTTTCGATACCCTTCTCAATACTCTTGCTCTTGACGCCCCCGGCACCGGCAAAACCGAGCACATCATCAACATGATCAAAAAAGAGATCTGTGGTCACCGCAATTGTCTGCAGATGGCCATAGAGATCCCGCATGAAATTTTCAACCCCGAGCACACCCTTTTCAGTCTGATAGCCAAAGGCTGCGGCAACCTCCTCCTGCTGTTCAAAGTAGAGCTGATCGTTCTTCCTGCCGCTGATATAATGGAGCCTGTTTCGCACCCTGGAAAGCATGTTCCAGGACTCCAGAAACGCATTTTTCTCATCCTCAAGAAGGATACCGGCACCGGCTATGGCATCAAGATCGCGGAGTCCGAAAACAAAGGCTGCAGTCCAGAGCATGGCCTGAATATCACGCATGCCTCCTTTACTCTCCTTGATATTAGGCTCAAGGAGATAGCTGTGACTGCCGAAGCGCTCACGACGATCCCGGCGAAAGGTTTTCATGGCACGAACAAATTCATCCCGTGACCCTTCAATAAAATCGGTTTTATAACGCCCCAGCAGCTCATTGAAGAGCTGTTCTGATCCCACCAGAAGCCGGGCATCAAGCATGGCAACCTGGAAGAAGAAATCCTCCCTGGCAAAACTCAGACACTCTTCAACGGTGCGAACACCATGGCCGACATCCAGGCCTGTATCCCAGAGAGGATACAGCACCCCGTTGGCCACTTTCTCCATGGCATCCTTTGAATCTTCACGAAACAGGATGAGCAGATCAATATCTGAGTACGGAAACAGTTCACTGCGGCCATAGCCGCCAAGTGCAACCAGAGCAACGGAATCCGCCGCCTCATCATCTGCCGCGGCATGGAAATGCCCGGCAATGAACTCATCGACCAGACGACTCTGCTCAAGAAGAAGGGCCTGACCACTCAGTCCCTTCTTCCACAGCTCTTCGAGGGTCTCTCTCTGGGCACGCAGTTTAGACATACACCTGAACCCGTGACACTAATCTGGAAATAGATGTCATAGTATATTGATTTTCCGGGAAAACAGCGCCCCGGTTTTCGTCCTTCACTCTCTTCTGCGCTTTCGTCCTTCAGGACGAAGGCTGATTAAACTGCGTCGTGGTCTTCTTCACCGGTACGCACACGAACAATGCGTTCGATGGGAATCACAAAGATCTTTCCGTCACCGATTTTTCCGGTGTTGGCAGCATTTCTGATGGTATCAATAACCTGATCAACCATATCCGAGGTAACCACGATCTCAATATTTACCTTCGGAATAAAATCAACAACATACTCAGCACCACGATAAATCTCAGTGTGGCCCTTCTGGCGACCGTATCCCTTTACTTCAGAGATGGTCATTCCCTTGATACCTATCTCGGTCAAGGCGTCTTTCACATCATCGAGCTTGAACGGCTTTATAATCGCTTGAATCTTTTTCATAGTTTTCCTCTTGTTAAAAAGTTATCGCCTCCCGGCGGGACCCGGAACCGCAGTCATGCGGCCAGGGCCCCAGGCGGGACGCCTCTCTTTGAGTACTATAGATTATAACCAACTTCACCATGAGCCGTTACATCCAGACCCTGAGTTTCATCTTCAATATCTACACGCAAACCAACTGTTAAGTCTATCACTTTCAGAATAATAAAGGTGAGTGCAACGGAATAGGCAATTGCCGCACCCGCACCTATGGCCTGAATACCAAACTGTCCGGCATTGCCGAAGAAAAGACCATTGGCGCCATCGGGATTTGCGGCAGTAGAGGCAAACAGCCCGGTGGCCAGTGCGCCCCACAGTCCGCCCACGCCATGAATACCCACAACATCGAGGGAGTCATCGTAGCC
>JAMOMO010000030.1 GCA_027067035.1 Desulfobulbaceae bacterium | reverse complement strand
CATATCATTCGGGGCCAGGATCACATGACCAATACCCTGCGTCAGGTCCTCCTCTATGAGGCACTTGAGGCGCCGGTTCCTGTTTTTGCACACATGCCTTTGACCCTTGATCTCAAAAAGGCCAAGATTTCAAAGCGCAGCCATGGCGAGATTGTGGCGGTGCAGTTTTACAAGAAACACGGCTTTATCCCCTGGGCACTGTCCAACTTTCTTGTACTCCTTGGCTGGTCATCTGGCGATGATACGGAGATTTTTTCCAGAGAGGAGATGATAGAGGCCTTTTCCCTGGAGCGCATCAACAAATCAAACTCCATATTCAACTACCGCAAAGGAGATGCCAAGTTTTTCACTGACCCCAAGGCAATTGCCATCAATGAACACTACCTGCGTACCATGCCCATTGAAGAAATCGCTGAGATGGTAAAGCCCTTTCTCGAAGAGGAAAATCTCTGGGACAGCGCCTATGAAGGTGAGAAAAGGGAGTGGTTTTTAGAAACCCTTGACCTTATCCGGGATCGTTTCCACACCCTCACCGACTTTGCAGCCCTGGGACGTGCCTATTTCTCCGACGACTTTCCCGTGGAGGCCAAGCCTCTTAAAAAGAACGTCTTAAAACATGAGGGGCTCAAAGAATGGCTGCCGCTGCTTGCAAAACGCTATGAAGCACTCGATGAATTCACCCTTGAAACAGCAGAGCAGACGGCGCGCGATCTTGCGGAAGAACTTGACATCAAACCCGGTATTCTCATAAACGGAATGCGCACTGTGGTCACAGGCCAGCTTGCCGGCCCTTCCATGTTTGATATTCTGCTATGTATTGGTCGGGAGCGTGTCGTGAAACGTCTCTCTGAAGTGGAAAAACTCTATCAGTAGCAAAAGACTCAGTGACACAAACGGATGGAAACATAAGCTTCCATACAAGGCCGGCAAAGGCTGTACAAATTAAGAGATAAACCATGAGCACCCCAGACAACAGCACCGAGACAGGCGAGAAGCCCCTTGATTTCATCAGGCAGATCGTAACAGAAGACCTTGCCAGCGGGAAACATTCAACACCGGTCACCCGTTTTCCTCCCGAGCCAAACGGTTTTCTGCACATTGGACACGCCAAATCAATCTGTCTCAATTTCGGAATCGCCGCTGAATTCAACGGTCGCTGTCACCTCCGCTTTGATGACACCAACCCCAGCAAAGAAGAATCCGCCTACGTGGAGTCTATAAAAAAGGATGTGCAGTGGCTTGGCTTTGACTGGGGGGAAAATCTCTTTTATGCCTCCGACTACTTTGATCTGCTCTATGACTATGCCATTGAGCTTATCAAAAAGGAAAAGGCCTATGTCTGCTGCCTCAGTGCCGATGAGATGCGGGAATACCGGGGGACGCTCACCGAGCCCGGCAAAGAGAGCCCACACCGCAATCGCCCCGTTGAAGAGAACCTCAAGCTCTTTGCTGAGATGAAAGACGGGCGGCACCCTGAAGGGAGCCACGTGCTTCGTGCCAAAATTGACATGGCCTCACCAAACCTGAACATGCGGGATCCCATTCTCTACCGGATCATGAATGTCAGCCATCATCGCACCGGTGACAAGTGGTGTATCTACCCCATGTATGACTATACCCACTGCCTCTCTGATGCCACTGAAAAAATCACCCACTCCCTCTGTACCCTGGAATTTGAAGACCACAGACCTCTCTACGACTGGGTTCTCGACACCCTTGAGACACCTGCCCATCCGCAGCAGATCGAGTTTGCCCGCCTCAACCTCAGCTATACTGTGATGTCAAAACGCAAACTGATGCAGCTGGTTGATGAAAACCATGTGCACGGCTGGGACGACCCGCGCATGCTCACCATATCCGGCCTGAGGCGTCGCGGCTACACCCCTGCCTCAATACGGAACTTCTGCACAGAAATCGGCATTGGAAAACGTGACAGCTGGATTGACATGGGCGTGCTTGAGAATGCTGTTCGAAATGACCTCAACAGCAAAGCACCACGGGTCATGGGAGTCCTTGATCCGCTCAAGGTTGTCATCACCAACTACCCAGAAGACAGGGTTGAAGAGGTGGAAGGAAAGAACCATCCCCAGAATCCGGATATGGGGACCCGGAAGCTGCCGTTTTCCAGGGAAATCTACATTGAACGAAGTGATTTTCTTGAGAATGCTCCGAGAAAATTCTTCCGCCTTGACATCGGCCGTGAGGTACGGCTCAGGTATGCCTACTTTATCACCTGTAACGCCGTCGTCAAAGACGAGGCCACAGGGGAAATAACAGAGTTACACTGCACATACGATCCTGAGACGTACGGCGGTAATGCACCGGATGGCCGCAAGGTCAAAGGGACCATTCACTGGGTATCGGCTGCCCATGCTGTTGAATGTGAGGTTCGTCTCTACGATCGCCTTTTCTGTGTGGAAAATCCGGATGCAGATAAAGAGACAGATTTTAAAGAACATTTAAACCCCGATTCCCTCACCAGCCTCACCAGCTGCCTTGTGGAGCCATCCCTGAGAGATGCAGCGCCGGGAACCTGCGTTCAATTTGAGAGACAGGGGTACTTCTGTGTGGATTCCAAAGACTCAAAACCCGGAGCACTGGTCTTTAACAGAACCGTAGGCCTGCGTGACTCCTGGGCAAAACGAAAGAAGAAATAAGGGTCTAAACAAACGCGCCTGCTGCTTACATCTCATGCTGCCTGCTGGCGTCGGAAGTGATTGAGCAGCATAATAACAAGAACCAGGCAGACAGAAACAAGTGCCAGTGCCATATATACGGCATTGAACCCAAAGCTGTCCTTGATCCCTCCCACCATAGTCACACTGAGAGCACCAACACCAAAGGTGAGAATAAACTTCAGGCCATAGGCGGAACTGTGCAGCGCTGGCGGACTGAGACGAGCCACCAGAGTGTTTTCCAGCGGCTGCATACCGAGAAGAAAAAAAGAGTGGATCATTGCAAAGATGATCAGCAGACTGTTACTGGTCACAGCCATGGCCAATGCTGCCGGGATGGTAACCAGATGAAAGAGCAGGTAGCCCCTTCCAAGATCAATCTTCTGCCCCACCCTTCCACCGAAATACTGTCCCGCCATTCCTATCAGATATATCATTGACGTTATGAGGGTTGCAAAAAGGTTGGGTGAGCCATTGTCACCCGAGACTCTGAGGAACACCTGGTACAGGTCCCGGTTCTGCAGTTCGAAATAAGCCGGCAGGCTGACAGTGGTGGCCCGGTATACCACCCCACCAAGCATCATGGCCAGCAGCAGAACAAGAAAAGCTTTGAGGCTGCTTTTCTCCTGGGACCTTTCAGCATTCCTCTGCGTTGCAGCATGCCCGTTTCGCACAAAAAAGAGCAGAACCAGCCCGCTGATATTCACAACTGCCAGGACCATATAAACTGCCTTCACACCGAAAAGATAATTCACCGAACCGGCAAGAATCGGGGCTGTCGCCAGGCCAAGATTCCCGTACATCCCGTTTAATGCCATTCCCCGGCTGGTATTTTCAATCTCTCTGGCTATCCAGCCAAGCCCCACCGGATGATAGATGCCTGAGAAAAACCCGATCCCTGCAAGACACAGTGCAAAAACCGGTGGATTGGAAATATTCATGGCAGCAAAAAAACCGCAGCATCCAGCACCAAGGTGGAAGAGCAGGAGCAGGGATCTTGATCCGAAACGATCGGCAAGAAGCCCCCATGGCAGTGCTGTTACGCCAAAGAGCAGGTACATCCAGAAAGAGAGAGCCAGGGTTTCAGCAAGATCCAGCCCCATTCGGGAGCTCAGCGGCAGAAGGACTGCTGGAAAGACAAGCATATTGAAATGACTGACAAAATGACCAAAACAGGTCACTTTGAGAATGGAACGTTCTTCTGGAGACATTGTGTGTGCTTTATTCTTATGTTAAGGGAGTTTGCAAAGAGGTGATTTATCTTGCGGCCAGCAGCCTGCAGACCCTGTCAAGAATAAGATCGGCAGTGGCCTCCTTGCTGGTGAACGGAAGCTCTGCCAGGCCGTCCCGGTCCAGAAGGGTCACCTGATTTGTGTCCGTCTCAAAGCCGGTATCTTTTCCGCCGATATCATTGATGGCTATAAGATCAAGATTTTTTTTGACTAATTTTTTCTTTCCCGCCTGCAGATGCCTGCAACTCTCGGCGGCAAAGCCCACCAACAGGTAGCCATGGTTCTCTTTTTCGGCACCTAGCTGCTGCAGAATATCGGGTGTATGTTTTAACCGAAGGACAAAATCGGCGTCATCCTTTTTCACCTTGTCAACAGCTGCCGTTTCCGGACAG
>JAMOMO010000029.1 GCA_027067035.1 Desulfobulbaceae bacterium | reverse complement strand
CAAGGGGCTCAGGGATTTCAACAACCGTGTTTTCAGGTCGGGCGCATGAGCTGAGCAGGATGAGAAGTGAGAGAAGAAGATATAGGGTTTTCATATTAGATTTGAACCTCCACAATTCCTGGGGCTGCGACTCGACAGAGGATAATTTTCCGGGAACCGCTGTTCATAACGCGGATGATCTGATCCTGTTTGCCGTTCATTGAGGCAATTCCTGTGGCAGTGAGGTGCATTCCGTTCTGGTTGATGAGAATTTTCACGAGCTGACCCTTGACAATGAGTGGCGGAAAATCAATGGAACTCATGTCCAGTACCGACCCTGTACGAAGACTTCTGGTGAGTCTTTTGCCAAGAACCTCACGGAGATTTGTACACGGAGTTCTCAACCTTGAGAGATCTTTTGTCTTCATCTCAACCATATCCGGATGAAGGATTTCACCTCGTTTTACATTCTGTGTCAGGATGGCAACCTGAGCCATGGCCTTGAGTTTTCCACGAACGGAGATGTTTTTGACGATCTTGCCGTCCACTTTGTAGACAAGGGAAAATCTGCGACTTCCAATCACCTTCGGATCTGCAGGAATGACTTCCACTTCAAGTTCACCGGTTGGAATGAAGAAGGGCAGGGGGAGTTCTCTGGGGACAAATGAATATTCGGCAGCCGGCAGACTGTCGCTTCGTTTCTGGAGATAATCATCGATGGCCAGCTGGATATCTTCGGCCTCTATGCTTATACCGGTACGGTTGACCACAACTTTTTCTGATCCCGTCCACTCAATGGCCCCGGTGACCGGAAAATTATTCAGAATTTTGTTTTTGAGAAGAACGGATTGTAACGTCACGCTCTGACCGGGTTTTGGGGCAGGGGCCAGATGTTTACTCCCAAGGGCAGCAGAGAGGGGTGTCTCTTCATCGAAGTTGACGACATCACCGAGGGTTATGGTGGCATCGCTTATTTCAGCAACCGGAACAAAACGGACCGTAAGTGCTGAAGCCGTGCCGGGAAGCGCCAGGAGAAATGCTGCCAGTAAAAGAAACAATTTAGCCATATTTTACACCATGTTGTTGGTGGTCTGCATCATTTCATCTGATGTCTGTATTGTTTTCGAGTTGATCTCATAGGCCCGCTGGGTGGTGATCATATTGGTCATTTCTTCAACAATATTTACATTTGATCCCTCAAGGAAACTTTGAAGAAGGAGACCGTAGCCATCATCACCAGGTGTTCCTGCCTGCGGTGTCCCTGAAGCATCGGTATCTCTGAAAAGATTTCTTCCAACGGAAAGGAGTCCGCCGTTATTGGTAAACGTCACGGTTTCAAAGGTGCCGATCTCCGTGCTTGTGGTGTCATCTCCAATCAGGGCACTTACCACACCGGTTTCACTGATTGTTATCTGACGGGAACCGTCGGGAATTGTTATACCCGGTGTAATGGGATATCCATCTGAGGTGGTGAGTCTTCCGTCACTGTCTCGCTTAAAGGCACCTGATCTGGTAAAGGCGGTCTCACCGTTGGGGAGTTCCACCTGAAAAAAACCGGAGCCTTCAATGGCTACATCCAGTTCGTTCTCGGTCTGAATAAGGTCCCCTTCGGTGAATACTTTCTGAACTGCCGCGGTACGGACTCCAAGTCCAACCTGGATGCCTGTGGGTGCTTCGGTGTCCACAGATGTCTGTGAGCCGGGCACCTTCATGATCTGATACATGAGATCCTGAAAGTCGGCCCTGCTTTTTTTGAATCCGGTGGTTGATGAGTTGGCCAGATTATTGGCAATTACGTCGAGACTCAACTGCTGTGCATTCATACCGGTGGTGCCGGTCCAGAGTGATCGTATCATGATATTCCTTTGATGCTGGGTACGGGTTAGCCTATTGTTCCGAGTTCGTCCTGCTTCTGACCAAGTGCAGAGTAGGACTTGATGACCTTCTGATAGCTTTCAAATGTTCTCATACTCTCCATCATCAGCGCCATTTCCTCTGTCATGTTGACATTGGACATCTCCAGGCTCCCGACACTGAGCTGAGGTTCGGGGTTAATGGTCTCCTGTCCGCCCTGCCGGAGGGAAAAGAGGGTGTCGGATTCCCGTTTGAGGAGTTTTGTGTCGTTGATGGTGTAAACCGCTATGGTTCCGACTACTTCACGGGTACCTTCCATGGAGAGAATGGATATTTCTCCGAGGCTGTTCACTGATATTTTCGAGGTATCGGAGTCAGGTATGTTGATGGGAGTGTTTCCGTCGTCCAGTACCGGCACGTCGTTGCCGGTGAGCAGGGTGCCATCCTGGCCGACATGAAAGTCGCCCCTCCTTGTGTATCTGACTCCATCCGGGGTCTGCACTTTAAAAAAGCCGTCTTTGTGTATGGCAATATCGAGTGGATTTGCCGTATCTTTGATAACACCTTCGGTGAATTCAGTGAAATTCTCACGGACTCTGCTGAAGTTGATTCCTTTGGCGGTGGTGGTCTGTTGTTCACCACGCAGCAGGGACTCAAAGCTCATTCTTGATTTTTTATAGCCAACGGTATTAATGTTTGCCAGATTGGTTGATATGTTTGCCAGTCGTTGTTCCCGGGATATTGCACCGGCAAGGGCACTGTACTTTCCTGATACCATAATATTTCAGCAGGGTTGAGTTGTTTGCTTCCTTATTGTTTTCTCTTATCTAATCGGTAATTTGTCAGTGTTTCTTTAGAAAAAGATTGTTCGTTGTCACTGCTGCAGTGGAGAGCTGGTGTGCAAGGCGGCCCGTTCTTCAGCGCTGCAGAGGCTGGAGAGCTTTTGTATCTGATCAATTTCGTGTCGTGACATTCCAAGGGCGATCTCCATTTCCTCAATCTCCATGCCTGCACCAAACATGCTTTTGAGGTATTTGTACCTTTCCGGACAGCGTACCGGCCTGCCGTCTGCAAGAAAAGAGCTCCTTGGTTTCTGAAGTTCAGTTGTGACACTGGCCTGTTTCAGGTCTTTGAGGAAATTCTGTTCGTGGGCGGTGACTTCGGCACTGCCTTCAAGTTTTTTCTGGATGGTTTCAAGACTTTTGTTCTGGATTTCGATGAGTTTTGACTGTACTCTGATCCGCCTGCGCAGCTGCATTGAACGTACAAAGATGACAATGCTGAGCATGATGGCGAAACCGGTGATTATAATATTGTAATCAGACATGATTTTCATGATGGTTGCTTTAATCTACGGCACTCTGCACTTTTGTTTTCAACTTAATCAGGGCCTGACTGTGGAGCTGGGAGATCCTTCCCTCGGACACATCAAGTATTTCAGCAATTTCCTTCTGGGTGAGTTCTTCATAGTAATACAATGAGATAACAAGACGTTCTTTCTCAGAGAGTTGTTCCAGAATTCCGGCAACCACCTGTGTCAGTTCATGCTGCTCAAGGATATTGACAGGGGATGACCCTTTTCTGGTATCAACCAGGGCATCCTGAAATGACCTGCCGGTGTCGGTATGATCCAGTGTTTCATTAAGGCTGACACAACCCAGGTGACTCACCTGACCCAGAAGTTTCTGGTACTCTTCAAGGGAGAGTTCCATTCTGTCTGCAACTTCCTGCTCATCAGGATAGCGGCCAAGTTCTCTTTCAAGTTCGGTCATGCACCTGTTTACACTGGTCTGCTTTTCTCGAAGAGAACGGGAGAACCAGTCGAGTTTCCGCATCTCATCAAGGATGGCGCCCCGGATTCTGTATTCAGCAAAGGTCTTAAAGAGAATTTTCTTTTCAGGACGAAATTTATTGGCAGCATCAATAAGGCCCATCATCCCTGCACTTCTCATGTCATCACGATTCATAAAAGATGGAACCTGGGTCACCATTCTTCCTGTGATGATATCCACAAGGGGAAGGTGCTCTTTGATAAGAGTGGTCCTGTCTTCAGGCAACTGTTGAGGAGTGTATGTCATGGCCTACCCTCTGCCACCTATGTCAAGGAGACGTTTCCAGAAAAACTGTACCCCGCCTTTGGGGCTGGAAACGGGTTGTTCTGCACAGATAGTCGCCGCTAAATTTGTAAAAGCAGTGGAAATTTTAGATGCGGGAAACAGATCCACAATGACCCGCTGTTTGCGTATGGCATCGGTCATCTGCTTTTCAGCGGGGATGGAACCAAGGAAATCAATTGATATGTCAAGATAGCGGTTTGATACCATGGTGAGCTTCCGGTAGACATCCAGGGCCTCACTGTCGTTTTGAACCTGGTTGACAACAAGGTTGAAACGTTTTTCATGGTACTGGGTGGAGAGGAGTTTCATCAATGCATAGGCATCTGTAATGGCCGTGGGATCAGGGGTGGTAACAACCAGTATCTCCTGAGCGGCTGTGTTGAAGTAGGTTACATTCTCAGAGATTCCGGCTTCGGTGTCAATGAGAACAAAGTCGAAATCATTGTGCATCTGATCGAGGCCGTCAAGGAGTTTGAGCTTCTGGTTTGAGTCGAGCCGTGTAAAGTTCTGTACCCCGGATCCGGCAGGTAAAATTTTTATGCCATGGGGACCTTCAACCAGTATGGAGCTGAGATCCTGGCTGCCGGCAAAGAAATGATTGAGGTTGAAACGCGGTGCAAGTCCGAAAACGACATCTATATTGGCAAGACCAAGATCAGCATCAAGGATAAGGACTTTTTTACCGGCCTTTGCCATGGCCACAGCAGTATTTGCAACAACCGCAGTCTTGCCGACACCTCCCTTGCCGCTTGTTATGGCATAGACGCGTGTGGCTGATTCCTGACGGGTGTCTGTTGCAGATGAACCATTATTTGCATCTCCCATAGTCCGAAGGGTGTTTGCCTGATCCTGCACAGCAGAGAGTGAATTATTCATAAGGTAATCCTTTACCGGGTGACATGATAAGCTCTGTGAGTATTTTTTTATCTGCTTTCATTATGTCTTCAGGGACTTTTTGGCCGTTGGTGACAAATGAATAGGGGATCTGTTCTCTAATCTGAATGTCAAGCAGGACCCCAAGGCTTGTGCATTCGTCAATTTTGGTGATAATGGCATTGTCCAATCCAAGGATGGAGAAGCGTTGAATTGCATCAAAGAGTTCGGTCTCTCTGGTGGTGGCGGACAGGACCAGATGCTTTTCAATGAAGAGTTCCGGCTGCAGGAAGCTTCCCAGTTCGTCGATGCAGAAGGTATCCTGAGGGCTGCGTCCTGCCGTGTCGATGAGTACAAGATCTTTGTCGCGCATGGTGAGCAGTGCATGTTCGAGTTGTTTGGGGCTGATAACAACCTCAACGGGTATGTTCATGATGTCGCCGTAGACTTTAAGCTGCTCCACCGCGGCAATTCTATAGGTGTCTATGGTTATGAACCCAATGGAGGCACCATGGCTGCTGAGTTGAGTGGCGGCTATTTTTGCAAGGGTTGTGGTCTTCCCGACACCCGTCGGGCCAACAAGGGCAATGCGCTTCTGGGTGCTGTCACAGCAAAGGGGACTGTCATTGATCTGCAGCAGGTCGGATATTGTTTTTTTGAGAAATTCCTCCTGCCTGAAAGGGTCTGAGACCTCATCAAGTGTCAATGATTCTTTGGCAAATCCGGTGATGGTCCTGGCGGTGTCTTCATTGATACCAAAATCACGAAGGCGTTGCTGGAGAAGAAAAAGCGGTGTCTGGGCAGGTGGTTCCGATATGGTCTCAGCGTCGGCGGATATTGACGGCCGGGCCTGATTAATCCGCATCATTTCCTGACCAAGAGTCTTGATCATTCCCTTGAGTTCATCCACTTCTGACTGCAGAGAATCCTGTGGCGGCTTTGTGGCTGTGACGGGAATTTTCTGCTGCCGGTTTTGTTCGGTTTCGGGTTGTACGGGTTTTGCCAAACGCAGGCTTGAATCATAGGTAAGGGGAGTATGGCCGGTATCTTCCGGGGCTGTTCCAAGGAGCATATCGCGCTCGGAAAGAAGATCATCGGTGGCGGGGCTCTTCTGGGTAGAGGCGCTGCCGCCCTTGTGAGGCCACATGTCATCAACGGCTGCGGTAATCTCAAAGTGGCTTTTTCCGAGCAGACCAAGCTTTCTGGAGCGCACGGTTTTTGTGGATAAAATAAGGGCATCAGGCCCGAGTTCATCCTTCACCATTTTCAGGCCGCTGGCCATGTCTGTAGATTCAAATACTTTAACTTGCATCGAAGTTCACGCTGCCGATGGATCTTATTTTTATGGTGGGGATAATCTCGTTGTGTGAGATAACCACCAGTTGAGGATAATAGCGTTCCGTCAGTTTCCGGACATGGGGGCGAATCTGGGGGGCTGCAAGAAGGGTGGGACGCTGTCCTCCCTCAAACAGCGGGATAGCCTCGCCAATGGAATCAAGTATCAGTTGTGCCTTGCCGGGGTCTATTGCAAGATAACTGCCTGTCTCCTTATGCTGTACAGACCGGGAAATCTCTTCTTCAACAGTTTTATCAAGGGTGATAAGGGGAATAACATTGTCCACCGCAAGGTCCAGGCTGATGGTACGGGCCAGGGCATGGCGAACATATTCAGTCAGTATGTCAGTGTCTTTTGTGACCGGCGCCCAGTCAGCCATGGATTCAAGAATGGTGCGAAGATCGCGGATGGAGACACCCTCTGCCAGAAGATTCTGCAGGATGCGCATAATGGTGCCGAGGCTGAGAACATCGGGCACAAGTTCCTCGACAAGTTTTGGATAGGTCTTTGCAAGATTATCAAGGAGATTCTGGACCTCCTGTCTGCCGATGAGTTCATGGGCATGCTGTTTGATGATTTCGGAGATATGGGTGGCCATAACCGTGGTACAGTCCACAACTGTATAGCCTGCAATCTGGGCACGCTCTTTCTTGTCCTCGGTAATCCAGATTGCCGGAAGGCCGAAGGCGGGTTCTTCGGTGGGAACACCCTTTATCTTTTCCGTCACCATTCCAGGGTCCATTGCCATGAAATGTCCGGGAAGCATCTCGCATTGTGCTATTTCAACGCCTTTCAGGGCAAAGGTGTACTGGTTGGGAGCAAGCTGGAGGTTGTCTTTTATATGAATCGGCGGAACAATAAAACCGTTATTCATGGCAAATTGACGTCGAATGGACTGGATCCGGACCAGCAGTTCGCCATCCTGTGAGGCGTCCACAAAGGGTATCAACCCGTAACCGACCTCAAGTTGCAGCAGATCAACATTCAGAAGTTCCTCATAATTTTCTTCAGGCTTCAGCAACGGCTCCGAGGCAACCTCCTCCTGGACCTCCTCTTCCTGTTTTTTCCTGGTCTTGTCGAGTTGATAGGCTGTGAAGGCAAGGGCCACCGAGAGGAGGAGAAAAGGAATAAACGGCAGGCCGGGTATGAGGGCAAGCATGAGCAGGATGCCCGAAACCACCCAGAATGCAATGGAGTATCTGCTGAACTGGATCTGCAGGTCTGATCCGAAATCATTGTCTCCTGAGGATCGAGTGACAAGAAGGCCGGCTGCAGTTGAGATGATGAGTGCCGGGATCTGCCCCACAAGACCGTCACCAACGGTCAAAATGGTATAGTTGGCAGCGGCCTCAGCCATCGGCATTCCTTTCTGGAGAACACCAATGATAAATCCGGCGCCAATGTTCACCAGGGTGATGATTATACCGGCTATGGCATCTCCCTTAACAAATTTGGATGCACCATCCATTGCGCCATGAAAACTTGCCTCGTTGCTGATCTCCTCACGTCTGGCACGTGCCTCAGCCTCATTGATCAGACCTGCATTGAGGTCGGCATCAATGGCCATCTGCTTTCCTGGCATGGCATCGAGTGTGAAACGTGCTGCAACTTCAGCAACCCTGCCGGCACCCTTGGTGATAACCATGAAATTAATGAGGACAAGGATGATAAAGATGACAAGACCAACAACGTAGTTTCCACCCACCACAAATTGACCAAAGGACTGGATAACTGAACCTGCCGCCGATGGTCCCTGATCACCTTTGAGGAGGATAAGCCGGGTGGAGGCAACGTTCAGGGAGAGACGGAAAAGTGTTGTGGCAAGAAGAATTGCAGGGAAAATTGAAAAATCAATGGCCTTTACGGTAAACAGGCTGATGATCAGAATAAGCAGTGCAATGGTGATATTTATGGAAAGGAAGAGATCCAGCAGCAGAGAGGGCAGGGGGATGATCATGATCATCAGTATGGCAACAAGCCCGAAAGCGGCCATGACATCGGCACGCTGCATGAGATTGTTCCAGTGAAGCCTGTTTAATATACTTCCGGTTCCGGTCAGTTCCATAAAATGATGTTATTTCTTTAACGAGTATACGTGGGCTAAAATTTCAGCGACTGCCTTGAAAAGTTCTTCAGGAATGGCCGCACCTAAGTCAATTTTATGCAATAACCGGGCCACTGGAGGGTTCTCTATGAGCGGAATATTGTTTTCCTGGGCAATTTCTCGAATTTTCATGGCAACATGATCCGCACCTTTTGCTATAACCACTGGAGAGTCCATTGTTTTCTGGTCGTATCTGATGGCAACAGCAAGATGGGTGGGGTTGGTGACCACGACATCGGCATCAGGAACATCGGCCATCATACGTTTTCTGGCCATTTCCTGCTGAATTCGCCTGATCTGACTTTTCACATAGGGATCACCTTCCATTTCCTTGAACTCTTCCTTGACCTCCTGTTTGGTCATTTTCATTTTTTCTTCCATCTCATGTTTTGTGTAGAGGAAGTCAATAGCAGCAATAAGAATGAGGATGCCGCATACCTTGGCCAGGATAATAGCAGCAACCCTCCCGAGGTAGAGTATTGTCTCGTAAACACTGGTATCCACAAGGATCAGGGCCTGTTCGAAGTGTTTGAAAACAGTTGCATAGGCGATCCATCCGATGAGTCCGATCTTGAGGATGGATTTAATGAGGTCAACCAGGCTGCGCATGGAGAACATGCGTCCAAGGCCCTTTATGGGGTCAAGTTTGCCAAGATCCGGAGATATGGGCTGGGTGGTGAAAATCCAGCCAATCTGAAAGACGCTGGAGAAAAAACCGATTATCATGACCAGGATAAACAGGGGAGCCAGGAGGATGGCCATGTCTTTTACGACGAAAATCGACAATCGCATGACATCATTCGGAGTGGCTTTGAATGCATCGGGATTCTGCCAGATGGCGGTTATGAAATCCAGTAATCCTGACCAGAAACCAGGCATATAGAATATCCAGAAGAGCAGCAGTAAGGTAAACAGTCCTGCTGTCTGGACTTCCTTGCTCTGGGCAACCTGTCCTTTTTTCCTGAAATCCGCTCTACGTTTCGCCGACGGTGCTTCAGTTTTTTCTCCGCCGGTACTGGATTCTTCCGCCATGGTTAATCACTGTCAAGGGAATCTGAATGGTGTCTCTGTGAAGCTGCAATAATACTGCCAGGAAACAGAGTAATGGCAGGAAGGGCCACGGCTCAGTTCAGCAGTTGAAGTACGGTCATCAGTCGTTCTCCAAGGTTGTCAAATTCTCGTCTTAGCAGGATGGCCACAATTGGCAAAGTCAAACCAATGACGGTAAATGAGATACCGATGTTTAATGGAAATGAGAGGAGAAAGACGTTCAGCTGGGGGAAAACTCTGGCCAGAATTCCCAGGATAAGACCTGAGAGGAGGAGAACAGCCAGTACAGGTGCACTGAACTGTATTCCCAGAACAAAGATCCGTGATGACAGTTTGAGCAGGTATGGAATGGCATCGCCTGATATGTTAAATACTCCTGGCGGCAGAAGATTATAGGATTCTGCTGCCAATTGAAGGAAGATGTGGTGTCCATCGATGGCAAGAAAAATAAGGATGGCAAAGACATTCTGAAATTGAGAAATAAGCGCAAGCTGTCTCTCATTCTGCGGATCGAAAATGTTGGCTGCAGCAAAACCCATCTGATAGCCGATCACTGTACCGCCATATTCCACTGCGGTAAAAATCATTCTGGCAATCAGCCCGATCATGGTGCCGAGAAGAATTTCTGTGATCATGAGGAGGAGGAAGTTTGCCGGAGTAAACGTCACTGGCGGCATGGTCGGCTCCATCACGGGAAAAAGCACCAGGGCAATCATAAACACCAGCCCGACCTTTACCCGGGGAGGGGTTTGATTGGCAAGAATAACGGGGATTGCAGAAACAAACCCGGCAACCCTTGAAAGACAGATAAGAAAAATCTGAAATTCGGCTATGGGGATGAGTTGAAGATCCACTGGAATCTACAAAGTTGCAATGGCTTTGAAAATACTTGTTGTGAACGGTACAATGGTGTGGATCATCCAGGGGGTCATGAGGAGCAGAGTTATGAAGACTGCAACGATTTTTGGTATAAATGTAAGGGTCTGCTCATTGATCTGGGTGGTGGCCTGGAAAATGGAGACAATCAGTCCAACGATCATTCCGGCAAGAAGGGTGGGGCCGGCCATGAGCAGGGTTGTTTGAACGGCACGTCTGCAGAGATCCACAACAAATTCGATACTCATATCATCCCTTGAAGCTTTGAATAAGTGATCCGACAATGAGTGCCCAGCCATCTACAAGCACAAAGAGCAACAGCTTGAACGGCATGGAGATGATTACCGGTGGCAGCATCATCATTCCCATTGACATGAGGATTGAGGCAACGATCATGTCTATTACCAGAAAAGGGACATAGATCATAAAACCCATTTGAAATGCCCGTTTCAGCTCTGAAAGCATAAAGGCGGGGATCAGGGTCATGGTGGGGATGTCGTCCTGGTTGTAGGGTTCGTTATCCATGGTGATCCCTGAAAACAGGGTGAGCTCCGCCTCCTTTACCTGAGAAAACATAAAGTCCCGCATGGGCTGAACGGCCTTTGTCAGTGCTACGTTCTGATTGATCTCTTCGTTCAGATAGGGTTGCAGTGCCTCAACATTTATCCTCTCAATGGTCGGTGCCATGATAAAGAAACTGAGGAAAAGGGAGAGGGCAATAACAACCTGGGTCGGCGGCATGTTCTGCGTACCCATGGCCTGGCGAACAAAGCCGAGGACGATGACGATACGGGTGAAGCAGGTGGTCATCAGCAGAATGGCCGGGGCAATGGAAAGTACAGTGAGGAGAAACAGTATCTGCAGTCCGGTGGATACCTGATCAGGGCTGGTCGCATTTTCCACACCAAAACGAATTGTGGGCATGCTCACCGCATGGCTTACAGCGGGAATGAGACAGGAGAACAGCGCCAGGAAGAGAAGGCGGGGCAGTGGGGCCCGCAGGATGTCAGTTTTGAGACTCATCACGCTGTATGGATGCTGATGTGAGGGTTTCATTAAAGGATGAGGGGCTGTCGTTTTTCAGGGCTGACAGGAGTGAAATGGTTTCGTTTCCCATGCCAAGGAGGAACTCCTGCCCGTCAACTGCAACAAGACATATCGATTTCTTGGGCATAATGTGGCGAATCTCGATGATTTTTATCCTTGAGCTGGCGTTGGCTTTAACAAAGGAAAGCTTTCTTCGCATCAGGGCATAGAGAATCAGCAACACGCCGAGAACCACGAGCAGGCCCCAGAGCATTCTGAACCCGGCAGAGAGTAATGATGGATCGCTGGGAGCAGTCATTTGCCGTGTTATCCCAGTTTCTCAACACGATCAACAGGGCTGACCACATCGGTGAGTCGAATACCGAATTTGTCACCAACCATCACCGCCTCTCCCCGTGCTATCAGACGTTCATTGACATACAGATCAAGGGGGTCGCCTGCGAGTTTGTCGAGTTCAATGATATAGCCCTCACCCATTTTCAGAAGATCTTTCAGGAGAATTTTGCTTCGTCCGACTTCAACGGATATCTGCAACGGGACGTCATAGAGAAATTCCAGACCCCTGCCGCAACTTTCCTGAGGAGCTGCGGATTTTTCGGTCGCTGCCGCTTCCGGGGTGGAAGGTGTATCCATTCCCTCATCGTCAAGTAGTTCTTTTATCTCTTCAGGTTGTGGTTTTGCACTTTCCTGAATGGTATCATCTTCCATTCTATTCTCCTTGGTCATAAACAGCTGTCAGGTGGATCGCTCTCTTGCCGCTGATCGTTCCCGGCACTGCAAAAAATTTGAGGTTTTCTTCTACGAGTATCTTCAGCGGGGAGTTGGGGTCATAGTCGATATCTATCACATCTCCCTTCCTGAGTTTCATCACTTTCTTGACAGGCATGGTTATGATACCTGATTGAGCAATGACGGTTGCTGACATCTGCTCCAGTTCATCAAGAATCAGGTCCTGCCATCCGGACTGTCGTACTGTTTTGACAGTGAGGAGATCCCGCAGCTGTTCCCTTATGGGATCAAGGGTGGCCACAGGGAAGACCATGTCAAAGGTTCCGGTGAGGTTTCCGGCCTTTATCTGAAAACGACCGGCCAGAACATCTGCGTCAGGTTCAGCAATGGATACAAGCCGTGAATTTGATTCCACCTTGACAATGGATGATTCAAGTTCAATGATCTGAATAAAGGCCTTGTCAATATCTGAGCAGGCCTTGGTCATGGTTGATTTCAGGACATTGAGTTCAATGGTGGTCGGTTTGCGGTCAAGCTGCAGCGGGGCAATCTCGGTGGATGCGCCAAGCATGATCTCCACCAGGGAGAAACAGAGTTCAGAACCAAAGACCATGAGGGCGCCGTTTTTCAGGGGCTCAAGGCTTAATACCCCGATTGCACTGGCATCTTTCTGTGACAGGAGGTATTCCTGGAATTCAAGGGTGTCGATTCCTGTCCTGGTTATGGTCACTGTTCTCTGGAGCTGGTTTGTGAGGCTGATTCCAAAGTTTGTGGCAAAGTTATCAAGAATTATGTCAAGATTCGGGATACGCTGCTGTCTTTCAGACGAGCCGGCCATCTGAAAGAGGTTCAGTGGGGATACATTATCCTGATCGACATCAGAACCTTCATCCTGCAGGTCAGTGGAAATCTGTCCACTTTTGAGGCCCAGCAGGAGTTCATCGATCTGTTCTTTAGTTAAAATGGGTTCCACTGTTATTCTCTGTAATTATTGAACCACAAAATCAGTGAAATAGATGGCCTTCACCTTTCCAGTCTGTAAGAATGAATTGATTTTACTGATAAGTTCAGCTTTCAGCTGTTTTTTACCCTGGAGATCCTGCAGCTCCTCATAGGTCTTGTTGCCAACGAGCAGCAGTATGGCATCGCGTATCTGAGGCATCCTCTTGTTTGTCTCCTCCAGGGCATCTTCACGGTTGAGTTCAATGGTGAGTGATGCTTTGACATAGTGTCTGTCTTCCTCACTGATAATGTTCACAATAAACTCTTTAATCTCCACCATGGGACCAATATCGGTGCTCTGGGTAATCTCAGGGACAGGTACATCCAGGCCCGGATCCACTTCCTCTTCGGCAGGCGGGGCAGGTTTGAGAAAGAAAAAGGCTGCGCCCCCTATTATAAGCAGCAGAACAACTGCTGCTGCTATGATAATAATGAGCTTCTTTTTACTTCCGCCTCCGCCTTCTTCTGAAGAGTCAGCATCTGTTTTCTTTTTGTCGTCTTTTGCCATGGTGTATCCTTTACATTACAGGGGGAGTTCTCCGGCCTTGGCCCCTTTGGGGCCCAGTCCAATTGTGTTGTTGGTGCGGAGAACAAAATCAACTCTTCTGTTCTTTGCCTTATTCTTGGCACTGTTGTTTGGTACAATGGGTCTGTCGGCTCCGTAGCCGATTGCCGCCATGCGATCAAGGGGAAGAAGATCACTCTTCTTGAAAAAGCGCATCACGGCGACAGCCCGGTCGACCGAGAGGTTCCAGTTACTGATTTTTCGTTTTGAGACAGGTGTATTATCGGTGTGACCCTCTATGCGCAGTCGCATGGGAAGGGGGCGGATAATATCGGCTATGCTTCGCAGGATGGGGTATGCAGTGGGAGAGATTACTGACGACCCCTGTTGAAACAGAATGGATTCATTAATTCTTAAGATAATGGTATCATCTTCTTTTTTGATAAGCTCCACATCTTCGGGAATATTGTCGGATTTCAACTGAGACTGAATCCGTTTGTAAATTTTTGAGGCCATCTCATTTTGAATGGGTGAAAATTTTGAGATGGGAGGTGATGGAATAATCGGGAGAGAGAATTTGCTGGGAGCCGGCAGGGAGTGGGCACCAAAAGCGCTTCTGATGGATGCCGAGGCTTCAGCAAACTTCACCTCCTCCATATTGGCCATGGAGAGGAGCAGAACAAAGAAGGTGAGAAGCAGGGTTACCAGGTCGGAAAAAGTGACCATCCACGCGGGCGCACCACCACTGCAGTCGCATTTGGGACATTTTTTCTCAACCTGAGGTGCCTGTTTCTCTTCGTCAGCCATTGTGGTTCATCCAATTACTTAAATGTGGACTCTCTGAGTTTAGGTGCAATGAATGCATGCAGTTTCTGTTCCATGATTCGCGGGTTTTCACCGGAGAGAATTGATTGCATGCCTTCTATGACCAGATTTTTGATTAGGGTCTCTGAGGCAGAACGATTTTTGAGCTTGCCTGCCATGGGACTGAAAAAGACATTTGCGAGTACAGCTCCATAGAAGGTGGTTAGGAGCGCAACGGCCATGGCCGGGCCGATGGAGTCCGGGTCACTCATGTTCATAAGCATCTGTACCAGACCGATCAGGGTTCCAACCATTCCCATGGCGGGTGCATAGGCGGCCAGCGAAACAAAAATATCCTGTCCCTTGTCATGGCGTTGTGCAATGTATTCCACTTCAGTACTGAGCATGGCCCTGAGGGTTTCAGGCTCCTGGCCGTCAACGGCCATCTGCATGGCTTTCACCAGAAACTCATCTTCAACACTGTCCATCATGCCCTGGAGGGAAAGAATACCTTCTTTCCTTGCTTTGTTAGCAAATTCCATAAGTTGACTGATGAGCTCATGGGGCGATTCATCCTTGTTCAGGATGGTTTTCTTGGCAACCGTAATTGCTCCCATAATGTCACTGAGAGGATAGTGAACCATGGCGACCCCAATGGTTCCTCCTCCAACAATGAGCCCTGATGGAACATTAATGAAAATGCCCAGTGGCCCGCCCTGTATAATGGCCATCAGCATGAGGCCGAATGCTATACATACACCGAGTATTGTTGCAATATCCAAAGAAAAATCCCCCGCCGCAGAAAATGATATTAAAAGTTTAATTAATCTTATATTCTAGCGTTTTAAAAAACAATGCAAAAAATATTCCTGATTCTGAATGCGGGGGGAAGCAGCTGTTTCTCTCTGTAATGCTGTGTGTTTTCAAAATGAATTGAAAGGAATATCCGGAATGCGGCAGGGGGTGTCAGAAAATTGACGTTTGTGAGGGGTGGCGATGAAGATGAAAAGCAGCAGGTGGATCACTCTTGTGAGATGATCCACCTGTTATGGAGAGGTGACGATCAGCGTTTCAGATTGATGAGCATACCAAGCATTTCATCAACGGAGGTGATGATTTTTGAGTTGGCTTCAAAACCTCGCTGAATGGTGATCATTTTCACAAACTCCTGTCCCATATCCACATTGGATTGTTCCAGAGAGTTTGTAAAGATACTTCCAAGCTCAGGTCCGGGAAGACCGCTACGTGCGGCACCCGAGGCGTCTGTTCCCACATACATGTTGGAACCGACCAGTTCCAGGCCACCGGGATTGTTGAATTTGGCCAGGACAAGGTTTGAGATTTTGACCTGTTCACCATTGGAGTATGAGGCAATAACCACACCGTCACCGTCAATACCAACATTGGTGAGATTTCCTGCTGCATAGCCGTTCTGATCCTGTGAAATAACCGTGGACTCACTGTTGAACTGGGTGGTGTCAAAGGTGAGACTGATCGCAGTATCTGCCGATCCGTTATCCCAGGCAAGGTCGGCGGCAGGAATGATGCCAAGACCATTGTCGGCAGGAGCGGTGACCGGGTTCGGAATGGGATCCGGCAGCGGCGGATCCAGAGTACCGTCAGCACCGAATGTTACCTGGCCACGTGGAGGATCGCCTGCAGCATCACCAAGCGGGTTGCCGTTGACGTCTTCTGAGGTGTAGTACCAGTTCCAGGTGTTTGCTGCCCCGTCATCCTTTCTGAAGTAGAGTGTGACCAGATGCGGCTCACCCAGGGTATCAAAAGTTGTTGTCGATGCAGAGTAGTTAAACGTTGTCGGATCAGCGGGGTCAAAAGCAGTGGCTGCCGGTATGATATCCGCACTGGAATCCAGGTTGGTGTTCATGGTGATGACATCCGTAACCTTTGCCGGTACCAGACCGACGTTCTGTACCTGAATGTCGGTGGGATCACCCGCAATGAGTTGCCCGTTTTCATCAAAAGGTTTCCCCTGAACATGAAATCCTTCAGGATTGACCAGATAGCCGTCGGCATCAAAACGAAATGCACCTGCCCTTGAATAGTAGGTCACATCAGACCCGACTTCCTTGAGCATGAAGAATCCTTCACCTTCAATGGCAACATCGGTATCAGATGCCGTTGCTTCAAAGGTTCCCTGGCTGAAGATATTGTCAACTTTGGACATGTTGACACCACGACCAACCTGGGAAGTTCCGCCTGATCCGGAGATTGTAGATGAGAGCATGTCTGAAAAAACTGACCGTGCTCCTTTAAAACCTAATGTATTGGTGTTTGCGAGATTGTTTCCCACAACACTCATCGCCTGTGAATTGGTGTTTAGTCCACTTACGCCACTATAGAGTGCACTGGTGATACCCATGAAAGAATCCTCCCCTTATATGGTATGGATTTAGAAGTCAGTATTTATCCAGCTAAGTAATACTGGAGTACATCCTGTTGGATCTGTTCTTCATCCGTGGGAGCAGATTCTTCTGTTGATTGAGATGTTGACGTCCCTGTAACATCTGTTACTACTTCATCGAGTACTTCATCCACAATCTCATCAACAACAGAGCTGTCATCGTCTGTTGAATCGTCGACTGTTGCGGCAATTTCCGGTTGATAGACTGCGATGATGGAATTTGTTGTGATCTGAGCCCCTGCCATGGTCTGGATTGAGGCATCACCTGTTTCATCGGAGAAATCAACCCCGGTTACTTCAGACTGGACAAGGGGAGATATGGCTACACTTGAATCCTCACCGGCCGCTGTGGCCTGGAGGACTATCTTGTAATTGCCTTCTGGCACGGCGTTGCCATCCTGGTCAAGACCATCCCACTCAAGAAAATGGTTTCCCTTCTGAAGCTCTGTCGGCTGTATCGTGGCAACGGTGGAGCCGTACTCGTCAACTATCGACATGTTCACCGAAGCAGCGGTGCCGTCGAGCTGATAGCCGATTTTTACCGGATCTCCACTAAAGTCGAAACCCGCATCGGCATAGACAACATCTTTCCCGATGAGATCAAGGGTTGCGATACGATCTGACTGTTTTTGTCCCTCAGAGAGCTCTTCCATGGAATCATTGAGGTTGTAGAGCTGCTCAAGGGAACTGAACTGAGCCAGCTGGGATGTGAACTCCGTTGCATCCTCGGGATTCATGGGGTCCTGATTTTCAAGTTGTGCCACAAGCAGGGTCAGAAAATCATCTTTTCCCATGACATCACCACTGTCGGATGAAGTGTAGGTCGGAGTGGCTGTTGTGCTGGGAGTTTGGAAAATTTCTGCTATATCAGTCATTGTGTATTCCTTTGGCTGATGAAAACACCATCATTGGAGTAAATGCTTCTTTATGCTGTAACGTTAACACCTGTCTCGTTTACTGCTGAAAGGTAACTGCTGTCCTCAGCATCAAGCAGGGCGTCAAAGGCCTCGGAATCCTGTGAGGTTGATTTCGTAAATGAAAATTCCTGCTGCTGAGAACTGAACTGTTCCTGAAAAAGTTCTCTCTGTTTGTCGCTGTTGTCATCCATGACAACCTTGAAGGAGTCAACGGTGAATCCCTGATCCTCAAGAACGGCACGGAGTCGCGGCATGTGTTTCTCCAGGGTGTCAAATACCTGCTGGCTCTGGGCCACAATGTTGGCCTTGATGGAGTCGTCTTTTACAACGATATCGATCTTCAGTGCTCCAAGCTCCGCCGGATGTAACTGCATGCTGAGCTTGCTGGTCTGCAGCCTGGGATTCACATTGAATTTCTGAATAAGGTTGTTCACCATATCACTTTCGGATATCGGCAGATGGGCACCCGGTGCAAGTTTACCTTCAATACTTGTTGTCTGGGTGGTGCTGCCTGCAGTATGAAGCTGCTGCGTGAATCCTGTGTCAATTGGTTTTGCATCAGTACCAAGGGTGCTTTGGGGCTGGTTCTGAGTCTGTGTTGTTGCCAGTTCCTGTTTGGTCTGTTCTCCGCCGCCTTTGTGCTGAGTGCTGCCTTCGTCAGTCTTGGCTTTGGAATCGCCAAATTTCGCATTCAGAAACTGCTCGGTTAAATCCTGGTGCGAGCTTTCAAGCTTAGTGTTTTTTGAGCTTGTGGCAGGGCTGTCCTCAGTGGGTACCAGCGAGATACCTATCTGCTTGCTCTGAACTGCAACATTTTCCTGGTCGGTGAGCAGGGGGCTGGCCAGACTGTTCAGCGGATCAGCACCTGCTGTCTTGCCATCGGCTGTTCCGGTGCTCCCGGTGATTACAATTGAACCGTTGTTTTTTCCCTGGTCAAGGATCTGCTGGATCTGCTGCAAAAGCATGCTTTCAGCTTTGGATGTGCCGGCCTGTGTCTCAGTGCCTGTCGTGGCCGGAGGATCCGGTGACTTCTGAACAGTGAGTGATTTTGTCTGTTCATCCAGCATTCCCGGAAGAAGCTGATTTGTTGTCTGACCCAGTGCGGATTT
>JAMOMO010000028.1 GCA_027067035.1 Desulfobulbaceae bacterium | reverse complement strand
CAAGTACCTCTATGCACTCTTTCTGGTCAGTGACGACACCATCGTCTATCGCAACCCCAACTCCCTCTATCCTGCAAAGGCTGACCATATCCAGATAGGAATACAGGATCAGGAGGGGGCACTGCACCGCTTCATTCTGGCCACGGACAAGCCGGGATGGATCAATGGTTTTCGAATGGACAATGATCCGGAAAACCGGATTCCCATTGCCAATGAACCGCGCATTCAGGGGGTATGGCATGAGACAGAAAAGGGCTATATTGTTGAAATGCGCCTTCCCCTCAGTATGATCGGCAAACGTCTCGCCTTTGCGGTGGCCGATGTGGATAATAGACAGACACGCAGAATTGAGACCCTTATCGGTACAGCCAATCCCGGCGAGATCGGCGAACTGGGGTGGCTTCTTGCCCCGTCAAGAGACATTGAGTCTCTGCTCAAACGGCTGGACCGCCCCCACTCCCGCATCCGGATCGTTGACAGTAACAGACGGGTCAGGGCACGTTTCGGCTCACTCCAGGCCCCGGAAACAGAGCCGGCCGAGACAAAAAGCAGCTCTCTGCTCGATGGGCTGCACAAACAGCTGGCACCCGTGTACCGACTCTTCACAGAACCGTTCACCACAAGCTTCACTGCTGCCGGGTCACAGGCCAGAAAACTGGATATTGCCGGTATTGAAGAGGGGCTCACAGGAAAATCCAGTATCACTCACTACCACCTTGATGACGCAAAAGTTGAGGTAATGGCTGCAATCACCCCACTTTATGATGCGGATAAGATCGTTGGCGCGGTGGTTGTCGAACAGACCACCAACTCCATCCTGGCACTCAAAAACAGAATGATAGAAGAATCAATCGGATTCACGGTACTGGCATTTGTGGTCATAGGTCTGGGGCTTCTCTTCTTTGCCTCCCGCATCTCAAGCCGTATCCGCCGCCTCAGGAATCAGGCGGCACATGCCATCAGTGACGATGGCCGTATTGTGGCTGAAATCACCGCCGTTACCGCACGGGATGAGATTGGGGATCTGGCGCGTACCCTCTCCACCATGCTCAGCCAGATCAAGGAGCAGAACGAGTATCGTGAAAATATGGCCGACAACCTGGAACATGAGATGCGCACCCCGCTGGCAGGAATCTCCGCCTCCCTGAAAAACCTTGGCAGAGAACTGGATGTGCCGAACAGACAGGTGAAGGAATATATGGACTGGGCCCTTCGGGATGTTCAGCGGATGGAGGCACTGCTCACGGCCATCCGGGACGCAACCTGTCTCAAAGAGGCACTGGAACGGGACTATCCCGAAGATTTTGACCTGGCAGAGGCCATAACGATGTGGCTGGAACATGGCTGGCAGCCAAGCTATCCTGAAATCACATTCCAGTGCCACATTCCCGACACCCCCGTACCGATCCATGGCGATCCGGACAGGCTGCGCCAGATGATTGAAAAACTCATCGATAACGGAATATCATTCCATACTCCCGGAACCCCCATTGTCCTGAAACTTGCGGCCAGTCAGAAGAGCATTGAGCTGATCATAAGCAATCAGGGACCACAGATTGCCCCTGAGATGCTGGCACAGATATTCAACTCCATGATTTCCCACCGGCCGCAGAAGGAGAGTACCCCCCATCTGGGACTGGGACTCTATATTGTCCGCACCATTGTGGAGCACCATCAGGGAAGTATACGGGCAGAAAATATCAACGGAGAACAGGCCGGCGTCCGTTTTGTGGTCAGCCTTCCCGGCCCCTCCCACCAGACATCGGAAAAACAATGACCATCCTCTATCAGGACCCACACTGGCTGGTGGTTGAAAAACCATCCGGCATCTCCACCCACCGTGCCCACACGGGCGATCTCGGCCTGCTTGAGTGGCTGAATCTGCACCATGACCTGTCACTGCATATCTGCTCACGCCTTGACAAGGGGACCAGCGGGCTGCTGCTCTTTGCAAAAGATGCCGCAGCTGCTGCTGAAGCGGAGAAGATCCACAGCGGAGAAAGATCAAAGAAGACATACTTCTTTATTGCCCCAAGGAGCCCGCGCAGCTCCTGGACGGAGACAACTCCCATTGACTCAAAACCCTGCAAAACAGTGTTCAGCAAGGTAAAAGAGGGTACTGTCTACGCACTCTACCGTGCCGTTATTCACCGCGGCCGGACCCATCAGATAAGACGCCATGCTGCAGCTGCCGGAATCCCGCTGCTGGGCGACAGTGACTATGGAGGGGCAGCCTTTGTAAGACTCTGCCTCCACTGTACAGAGCTTGAGTGGCCTGGAATTCAGGACAGACTTACAGCACCAGTCCCCCACTGGTTTGAAAGCTGTCTCAACGGGATTTCAGAGAACACTGCAGTCCTTGCCATTGCGGAAAAACGCTATCCCTTTCTCTCTGCAGTCACCGACTGCTGCAGACTCCTGCACCGTGACGAATATCTGCCAGATATTGCCATTGACAAGTATGGAGACTTTCTCTGTGTCACCGGTTTTGACGAGACCCTGCCCGCAGAAACCATCCTCCACACCCTCAGGGAAACACTCTCCCTTTTGAGCAAAGAGTGTGACTGCAGGGGTGGAGTAATAAAAACCAGCCTCCGGGATCCCCATAAAAACAGGCTCTTTGCAGATATGATATGCTGGGGTAAAACCGCACCACAATCATTTCCGGTCCGGGAGAATCATCTCCACTTCACGGTACAGCTCAATGAACGACAGCATACCGGCCTCTTCCTTGATCAACGGGACTCCAGGAGACGTATTGCCAAAATTGCCGCAGGAAAACGGGTGGCAAACCTCTTTGCGTTTACCTGCTCCTTCTCGGTTCACGCCCTGGCCGCCGGGGCAGAGGTGGTTTTTTCCGTGGACCTGGCTGCCGGCTGCCTCAGACAGGGGCGTGAAAATGTGGCTATCAATCAGCTGGATGGAAAAAACAACGCCAAATTCATCAGGGAAGACACCCGGAAATGGCTTGCACGGCAGCTGCGCAAAAAAAAGAAGTCCCCGCGGGAGTTTGTCCCTTTTGACATTGTTATCTGCGACCCGCCGGTCTTTGCATCCGGTGGCAGGGGAAAAAGTTTCCATGTGGAAAAAGAGTGGCAGGCACTTGCCACTGCCGTACAGGCCATCCTGGCACAGGGTGGTGCTGCCCTCTTTGCAAACAATCATCAGGCAGGGTCGGAGCCTTTCTATCATGAAATCTTACAGAACTGCTTTACACAGGTCACCCGCCTCACCCCTCCCCTTGACTTCCCCCGCCTGCGGGGAACCCCCAGACATGTATCCATCTACTGGTGTGAGAAATAACAGCGGCAGCTGTGCTGACGACACACAAGGAATGCAGAAGAATTGCTTTATCCCCTGACCCGCTCCTGTCCTTTTCCCTTTAACTGCAGCAGGAAAAGAGGTAATTTACCAGAATCCTGAATTTGTGACCGATCATTGGTGACGGAGCTGTGATACATTCTGGCCAAGGCACCGCCATGTATGCCGGGAACTGTTTACCCGTGCCACTGAGACAACACTCTATCTTCCTTATATGAAAGTCATAATAGCAGAAAAACCTTCTGTGGCGCGTGATATTGCTGCCGTACTGGGTATCACAAATTCCAGAAAAGGATACATCGAGGGAAGGGGCTGTGCTGTGACCTGGGCCTTTGGCCATCTGGTAACACTGCAGGAGCCGGGTGAATACAACCCCGCCCTCAAACGCTGGTCCCTGGAGAGCCTGCCCTTTGTGCCGGAGCAGTTCAAACTGAAACTCATCAGCAATCGGGGTGTCGCCGAACAGTATCAGGTCATCAAAACACTCTTTGAACAGGCAGAAGAGATCGTCTGCGCAACAGATGCCGGGCGCGAGGGTGAACTCATCTTCAGATATATTCTGGCACTCTGCAGCTGTGAGGCCAAACCCATACGCCGCCTCTGGCTCAACTCTCTGACCCCAGACGCCATCACCGCCGCATTTAACGATCTCAAAGATGGACACGATTACGAACCCCTCTATGCAGCTGCCCGCTGCCGCAGTGAATCCGACTGGATAGTCGGGCTCAACGCCACCAGGTACTACACCGTCCGGCACGGCCGCATCGGTGGTGGTGGAGACAGGGTACTCTGGACCATAGGCCGGGTGCAGACCCCGGTACTTGCCATGATAGTGGAGCGTGATGACACCATCGACCAGTTTCGGCCCCAGCCGTTCTGGGAGCTCAGTACCCGTTATCGCGAGGTGCTTTTCAAATACAGGGCCAGTCGCTTTGATACACAGGAGAAAGCAAAGGAACTGCTGGAAAAAATCAGCGGCCGGGACTTTGAAATCACCAAAGTCAGTG
>JAMOMO010000027.1 GCA_027067035.1 Desulfobulbaceae bacterium | reverse complement strand
GCCTGTATATTCGGATACTGTTTCAGTATTATTCCGGCAGAATTCAGGGCATCGTCCACGGAGCGGATCCTGTGCTTACTGAGTATTTCCAGTTCAGAGACGTTGGGAGTCAGAACGGAGATGCATGGCAGGAAACCGTTACGGAGTTGCTGCAGCGCATCACCCTGGACCAGTGATTCACCTGTTGTGGCAGCAAGAACCGGATCATACACAATCTCTCCTGAAAACCCGTCCAGTGTCTCCTGCAGGACCTGCAGAATGGCGGCATTCCCAGTCATCCCGATCTTCACATGGGTGACCATATGATCTGCAAGAACCGCTTTGATCTGTGAGGCAACAAGGTCTGGATCCAGTGGCACAATCCAGCTGACACCTCTGGAGTTCTGTACGGTAACGGATGTTATGGCTGCAGCACAGTAGACTCCAAGTGATGTGGCCGTTTTTATATCAGCCTGGATACCGGCCCCTCCCGATGGATCTGAGCCGGCAATGGTGAGCAGGGTTGGTTGAAGAGGCAATGATGTTCTCTGTTTAAGGATACTCTTATGTTCAGTCCGGGTCATTCCGTCTATTGCCAAATATAGTAAAATGCAATACTATTGCAAGATCTCATATAATAACACTCAGAGCAACTCCATGCAGCCTTCTTAACATGCCGCCAAAAGCCCCAGTTTACGACGAAAGTAAAGTAAAAACACTTAGTTCCCTTGAACATATCCGAAAACGTCCCGGTATGTATATCGGGCGTCTGGGTTCAGGGACACATCCCGATGACGGGATCTATATACTGCTCAAGGAAGTGATAGATAATGCCGTTGATGAATTTATCATGGGAGCAGGCAAGCGAGTTGACATCAACATATCAGATGAAGGCTTTGTGAAGGTGCGTGACTATGGACGCGGCATTCCGCTGGGGAAAATTGTGGACTGCGTTTCACGCATCAATACAGGTGCAAAATATTCAACAGATGTTTTCCAGTTTTCAGTGGGACTCAATGGCGTCGGTACCAAAGCCGTGAATGCCATGTCCGAATTCTTTAAAGTAACCGCCTTTCGTGAAGGCAAATTCGCCTCTGCAATATTCTCCTGTGGTAAACTGGAAAAAGAGGAAAAGGGGAAGAGCAGAGAAAAAGACGGCACACTGATCGAGTTTCTTCCCGACCCTGAGCTCTTCCCTGATTTTAAATTTGATCTGGAATATGTCGACAAACGCCTCTGGCGCTATGCGTACCTCAATGCAGGCCTGAAGCTTTATCTGGATAAAACCTGCTATCACTCCAGTAACGGACTCCTCGACCTGCTTGACAAAGAGCTTGGAGGGCAGGGGATCTACGATCCCATTTACTATCAGGATTCCACACTGGAATTTGCGTTTTCCCACAGTGAAGGCTACAGCGACACCTATTACAGTTTCGTCAATGGTACATACACCAGTGAAGGTGGTACCCACCTGTCTGCTTTCCGGGAAGGTATATTGAAAGGGGTTAATGAATTCTCCAACAAGAAATTCACTGGAAATGATGTTCGTGATGGTGTCGTTGGAACGCTGGCCGTAAAGATTGTTGAACCTGTCTTTGAATCCCAGACCAAAAACAAACTCGGCAACACAGATATTCGTTCCTGGATAGTCAACAAGGTCAAAGATTCTGTATCCAGTGCCCTGTATAAAGATTCTGATCTTGCCGACAGGTTGCTCAGTAAAGTTCAGCGGAACCAGAAAGTAAGAAAAGAACTGCAGAGTGTCCGTAAAGAGGCCAAGGCCAAGGCCAAGAAAGTCGCCCTGAAAATACCCCAGCTCAAAGACTGCAAGCATCACCCCAGTCGCAACAAGCCATCCCCTGAAGGCCGCGAAAACATGATTTTTATCACGGAGGGACAGTCTGCTGCAGGATCCATCGTCTCTTCACGTGACCCGCTTACCCAGGCGGTATTTTCTTTGAAAGGGAAGCCCATGAATGTCCTGGGGCAGAAGCTTGCACTTCTCTATAAAAACGAGGAGATGTACTCATTGATGCGGGCCCTGAACATAGAGGAATCAATCACGGACCTGCGTTACGATAAGGTTATCCTGGCAACTGATGCTGATGTTGACGGACTTCACATCAGAAATCTGCTGCTCACCTTTTTCCTTCACTACTTCGAGCCACTGGTCAAGCTCGGTCATGTGTATATTCTGGAAACTCCCATATTCCGGGTGCGGAACAAAAAGGAGACCCATTACTGCTACAGCGAAAAAGAGAAGGACCGGGCAACCAAAAAGCTGCAGGGGAAGGGAAAGGTTAAAAAGAATGTTGAAACAACCCGATTCAAAGGACTGGGAGAGATCTCTCCAAAGGAATTTAAACAGTTTATCGGCCCGGATATAATCCTGAGACAGATTGACATGGGTTCAGTGAGTGAAATGACGGACGTCCTTTCATTTTACATGGGAAAAAACACCCCGGAACGCAAGGCCTATATCATGGAAAATCTTCTTTAGAATCATAAAAATTTACGTAACTATTGATACAAGTGGACTCACAGCACGGTAAATTACGGCAGTTTTTTGAATATAATTTTCTTGAATACACCTCCTATGTCATAAAAGAGCGTGCCATTCCTGATATCAATGATGGCCTGAAACCGGTGCAACGGCGTATTCTGCAGACCCTGCACAATATGGATGACGGACGTTTCCATAAAGTTGCCAATGTTGTCGGTGCCACCATGAAACTGCATCCCCATGGTGATCAGTCAATATTTGCCGCACTGGTAAATCTTGCCAACAAAGGCTATCTCATTGACAGACAGGGGAATTACGGGAATATCTTCACCGGAGATGCAGCCTCTGCACCCCGATACATAGAATGCCGTCTTTCCCCCCTTGCCCGTGAGATCATGTTTAACAAGGATCTCACCGAATTTATCGACTCCTATGACGGACGAATGCAGGAGCCGGTTACCCTGCCATGCAAAATCCCCCTGCTGCTGCTTCAGGGTGCAGAAGGGATTGCAGTTGGAATGGCAACAAAAATCATGCCCCACAACTTTTGCGAACTCCTTCAGGCCCAGAAGAAAATTCTCAGGGGAGAGGAGTTTCTCCTTTATCCTGATTTTCCCCAGGGCGGTATGCTGGATGTTTCCCTCTATAACAACGGGAACGGTAAGATTCGCTGTCGGGCCAGGATGGAGGCTGTCAATGAAAAGACTATTATCATCCGGGAGATCCCCTATACCACAACAACCCAGTCACTCATCGATTCCGTTGAAAAAGCCGCGAAGTCCGGAAAAATAAAAATCATATCCATCAATGATTACACGGCAGAAGAGGTTGAAATCGAGATAAAGCTGGCACGTGGAATTTACGCCAAAGACACCATCAAGGCACTTTACGCCTTCACGGACTGTGAAGTTTCAATCAGCCCCAATCTCACCCTTGTTCAAAATGGTGTGCCAAGGACTTCAACTGTCAATGAGGTACTGCGCCATAATACCGAGAAACTTCTGGCCGATCTCACCAGAGAACTGGAGATTGACAAGGGACGCCTTGAAAACAAGCTTCATGCACGACTGCTGGAGCAGATCTTTATCGAAGAACGAATCTATAAAACAATAGAAGAAAAAACCAGTTATAAGGCGGTTATCAAAGGTGTTGATGAATCACTGAAAAATTTCACCAAAGAGCTGAAACGCCCTGTAACCACTGAAGATATAGAGAGACTGCTTGAAATCCGCATTAAACGAATTTCCCGTTACGATATCAACAGGCAGAAGAAAGAGATAAAAGCCATTCGAAGTGAAATCAGTGCCATCAAGAAGAACCTTAAGGATATGGTTGGCTTCACCGGAAGATACATTGATGCGCTTTTGAAGAAGTATGGAGAAGATTATCCACGCCTCACAGAGCTCAAAGAGTTTACTGAGGTAAGTGTCCGTAAAGTTGCTCTGTCAAATCTCACCGTCTGCTACGACAGAGAAGAGGGCTTTCTGGGGCATCAGATCAAAGCGTCCAATGGTGAGTCTGAGTTTTCCATTCCCTGTTCAGAATATGACCGCCTGCTGCTGATCTATGAAACTGGCAAATACAAGGTCATCCAGGTCACTGACAAGCTCTTTGTCGGTCACGATATCCGCTGGATCGGAAAACTCAAAAAAGATATGATCTTTAATATGGTCTACAGGGAAGGGCGTGAAAACCTTTGTTATGTCAAGAGGTTTGCCACTCCAAAGTTTATTTTAGATAAAGAGTACAAACTCTTTGAAGAACATAAGAGATCCAAAATTCTCCTGCTTTCACTTGGTGAGGAAAAAAGTGCCCGGGCCAGTCTCATGCCATCGCCACGTGCCAAA
>JAMOMO010000026.1 GCA_027067035.1 Desulfobulbaceae bacterium | reverse complement strand
TGCTGCTTTTATTTCATAAAGGCATCAGGCCCGAGCTGAAAACCTCTCCCCACCATATCTTTTAAAAAGGAATTGTAGATGAACTCTCTTGTGACCTTACGAAGCAGAAGCATATCCCTGGCAGTTTTTATCGTCTTTCTCTGGGTTTCAGCCGGTGTCAGTCAGCCGGTTGATTATACACAGATGTCCAAACGTGATCTGCAGGACAAAATTGCCTCCTTTGAACTGGGGTTTGATTCATACATTGTCGGAAAAAAGCTGACTGATGAACAGATTGCAGTTTCCAAAAAAGACAATGCCTACAAGGCTTATCCGGGGACATATAAATTCAAGGACGGCGATGTTTTTGTCATAGCTGATGTTCAGTCCAAAGTGGTAATTGCAGTGTATAAGCGCAATAAAAAAGCTGATAAAAATGATTTCAAGATGATGATCAGCGAACTCATGATGCAGTATGGTGAACCCACGGCAGAGGCCCACGGCAAGACCATCTACTGGAACTATGGGGAAGATGGGCTGATCTCGGAAGAGCTCTACAGGGCAGTTAAATCGAAGGGACAGCTAGAGACACTCACCATCCTGGCAACGGTTAAGTTCAGCTCGTCGGAAAATGTTTCCACCATGACTGATATGATAGACAACATGATGGAAAAACAGAAGAAAGGTGAGGAGACTGCAAAGGAAGACAGCCTTACTTCTGATAATTATGTGATGATACAGTCGGATATTTTAAGCAAGAAATATATGAAAAAATAAGTAATTCAGTGAGGATTTTTGATGACTCAGAAAATCGTGCTTGTTGTAGTTATGCTCCTTGGCTCCTGGACTGTATCAGCTGCGGAACTGCCAGATGAAAGCTCCCGGTATCCGCGTATGCCGGATGAGTACCGCAGTAAAAACCAGGCATCAAGAAATCCCATCGGCATGTCAATTTACGATGCTGCTGAGACAGCAGCTGAAGAAGACTATTTCGGTACTGTGGTTGTTCCACTGGAAGAGTCCCGGCGTATCATACGGGAACGTAAGGCCAAAGAGAAAGAAGCTGCAGAACAGGTGAAAGAGTAGACTTGGGGGAGTCCTGCTCCGTGTTGATACCTGAACTGTACTGGTCCCGGTGAACGGAACAGTATCTTGATAGATAAAGGAGAGTGTTGAAGTAGTTTTTATCCGTTGACTGTTATTAAAAAAAGGGGAGGTAGTTCATGAAAAGACTTTTTGCTCTGAATTTGTTGTTGATTGTGCTCTTTCTGCTGTGGGCATGTTCCGGTGCTGATGATGGAGGGGGGAGTATTGCAGCTTCATCTGATTTCCTCCATCCCGAACTCACTGAACAGGAGATGCTGCTTCCCTGTTTTGAGTGTCATCAGGAGGTCACCCCTGATATCTACAGTGAATGGTACAATTCTCTCCATGGTATCGGCATGGTCAAATGTTACCAGTGTCATGGGACCTATGAGAACCTCAAAACTGAACCTGAAGCCTCCGACTGTATGGTGTGTCATGCAGACCAGATAAAGAAATGTCCCCAGGACAGGAAGTGCTGGTCATGTCACAACGCGCATACTTTTAAACGGAACAGCAAATAGAAAGGAGGATATCATGGTACAAACGAGACGCGAATTCCTTAAACGAACAGCAGCTCTCAGTGCTGCATCCTATATTGGCATGAGCCTCCCTTTCAGCGATTCCGGCATTGCAGATGCTGCGGTGGAGACAACCTGGCATCGAGGCTCCTGCAGGCTCTGTGGTGTCGGGTGCAGAGTTGAACTCGGAGTTAAAAACGGAATCCCGGTTGCTTTAAGGGGAGTACCTGAATCACGGACAAATTTTGGCTATGTCTGTATGAAGGGCATGCATTTCTGGAAGGTGATGAATCATGCCGATCGTCTGACGACTCCCTTATATCGAGCAAGAAAAACCGATACGTTCAAGCCTGTTTCCTGGGAAAAGGCCCTGGAAATAGCGGCCGATAAATTTGCTTCCGCTGTTAAGGAGCATGGAAACAATTCAGTTGCCTACTATGGCTCCGGTCAGGCCCTGACTGAGGAGACATACTTCTTTCAGAAGATGTTTCGAGGCGGGCTGCAGACCAATAATGTTGAGGGGAACCCCCGTCTCTGTATGGCAAGTGCGGTTGGGGGCTATCTCACATCCTTTGGTGCTGATGAACCCATAGGCGGCTATGCGGATATCGAAAAGGCTGACTGTATCTTTATTATCGGCTCCAATATGGCAGAGGCACATCCTGTTATTTTCAGACGGGTTATGCGGAGAAAGCTTGATAATCCCGAGACAACGGTCATCAATGCCGATCCCCGGATATCACTCACTTCCCGAATTGCCGATATCCACCTGCAGTTTAAACCTGGAACCGATCTGGCCCTGTTAAATGGTATGGCCCACGTTATTGTGAAGGAAAAGCTCTACGATAAAGAGTTCCTGGGCCAATATGCCGTCTTTAAAAAGGGAAAGAAAGTAAGTATTGATTTTTCTGAATATGAAAAATTCCTTGAAGATTACAGCCCTGAAAAAGTAGCAAAAATCATGGGCGGGAAAGTCACTCCCAGGCAGATTCGCGAAGTGTCCCGTAAGTTTGCCACCTCCAGAGCCACCCTCAGTTTCTGGACCATGGGTCTGAACCAGAGGAAGCAGGGTGTCTGGGCAAATAATCTGGTCCATAATCTGCATATTCTTACTGGACAGCTTTTAAAAGAAGGCGCGGACAGCCTTTCACTCACCGGTCAGCCGAACGCCTGCGGGGGTGTGCGTGAGGGAGGCGGGCTTTGTCATATCCTTCCGGGACATCGTCTGGTGAAAAAAGAGAAGTTGCGCAATCAGGTGGAAGAGGCCTGGGGAATACCCAAAGGACGAATTCCACCTCGCCCCGGCTATCATACCATGGCCATGTTCACTGCAGTAAATGAGCGGAAAATCAAAGCCATGTGGATTAACTGCACCAGTCCGGTGCAGAGCCTGCCCAACTGTAACCTGTACAACAGGGGAATGGCTGCAGATGATACCTTTATTGTCTGCACCGATATCTTCCCGACTCTGACCACCCAGCTTGCTGCGAATCTTATTTTACCGACAGCATTCCATTTTGAGAAAACAGGTGTTTATGGCTGTACAGAACGTCGCTCACAGTTGACCAGAAAGGCCATCGATCCTCCAAAAGGAGCAAAGCCCGAGGTGTGGATCATCAGAGAATGGGGCAGAAAGCTTGCCGAGAAACTTGATGATCCGGTTATTGCCCAGTGTATTAAGCCATTTGAGGGCCTTGAAGAAGGCTATGAGCTCCCCAGGGCGATATGGGATGAGTATTCCCAGAAACTGACAAAAGGCAGGGACAATGATCTTCGCGGTGCCACCTATGATGTACTCTCGAAAATGTATGACGGGGTTCAATGGCCCGCACCCACCGAGCAGTACGCACTTACTGGAGGTACGGTGAAGAAGTTTGTCCGTGGAATGGATCCCATGGCTGAGACCCATAGGGCAGATGATAAAAAATATCAGTTTTACGGCCCTGCCCATCCTGACCATAAACTGTGGGTGTGGCAGCGTCCCCAGGCAAATCCCGAGGAAATTCCGGATGCCGAGTATCCGTTTTATCTGTCCACAGGCAGAATCATTGATCACTGGCATACCATGAGTATGACCGGCCGGGTGAAAGAGCTGTTGAGGGCAAATCCATACTCTTTTGTGGAAGTGAATCCGGCGGATGCCAGAAGAATGGGGATTAAGCCCGGTGATATGGTTGAAATTACTTCCAGGCGTGGCACCAATATCATGCCCGCCAAGGTATATGAAGGTCCAATTGAAGGAATGGTCTTCGCCTACTGGCATGATCAGCATCCGGACCGCATGATCAACAAGGTCACAAAAGATGCGTATGATCCCGGCTCCAAAGAACCGGAATTTAAGATCTGTGCCTGTAAAATCAGGCGGGTATCCGGCCCGAAGGCCTTGAAACCTTATATCGTTTAACAATCCAGGCATAAAAAAGGGCTGTCTCTCTGAGGCGGCCTTTTTTTATGTTTTCTGCACAGGTGATACTATGGTGGTTGCTGGTTTTGTGGTGCAAAGTCTCCCGGAGGCGAGGAAAGCAGTGGTCGCTGTCCTCAAGGGCATGTCCGGCGTTGAGGTCTATGGTGATGACGAGAGTGGCAACATTGTGACGGTTGCCGAGGCTGCCACATCTGCTGATCTTGAAACAATTGTCAGGAAAATGGAGAAAGTTGATGCCGTCCTGAATGTCGGGCTTACCTACATGAACATGGAGGATGAGGCAGAACTGATTGCAAACGGTGAGAGCACACCGGAGGTCTTTGGT
>JAMOMO010000025.1 GCA_027067035.1 Desulfobulbaceae bacterium | reverse complement strand
CGTGCCAAAGGGGTATCCTATGGTTTTTATATGCTCTTTGACAAAAAGACGCCCCAAGATGTCCATTACCCAATACCTTTAGGACGGCATGGAGGTACTGCAGAAAATAACCGGCGAGAGAACGCGAGGAACGAGACTCCAAAGAAGGACTTGATAGTGCCTGGATCGATCCTCGGTACGGTAGGGGAAAAAAAGGAGGCGCATCATGAAAAATCCACTTGTCAGCCACAGGACCCGATCCATCAACTGCAGGTAAAGGGGTTTTCATGCCGCAGTATTGCCAGACAACTGCAGATAAGCAGGGAGAGCGTGGTAAAATATCTTGCTGATCCGGCCACGGTCAACAAGCTCAAGAAAAAAGAAACCCTCCAGGCTTGATCCGTATCGCGACCTGATTGAAGAAATGGTCGAAAAACATCCTGACGTCAAGGAGCCGGGCCCCATCAGGATCAAGGGAAAGAACGAAGATAATGGCTGTGGAGCGAAGAGACTTTACAGAATCTCGTAGCGCGGAATAGCTATTATCTCCGTCCCGGGCCCCGGGCGATCAACGAAGAATAAGCAGGGCTGATTCCGTGGTTTCCAGAAGTTTGTCCACCATGCTCTGGGAAAAGAGCTTTTTAATCAGCGACTGTTTCCCCCCCATCCAGAGAGCAACAATAGCCTCCCGTGAAGAGTCGGTTACATACTCTTTCACAATATCACTATCGACCAATTTGACCCAGGCGCCAACTTCCCGATCATTATAATACTTCAGCAGTCCAACCATCCGCTGCTCTATTTCATCGTTTTTTGCAGCTTTTTTCTCCTGTACCCCTACAATCTTCAGTCCGGCGTCATGCAGGGTCACCAACTGGTTAATCATTTCCAGCGATTCCTGAGTGATAACAGTCTGATCCAGAATGGAGACGATCTGATTGGTACTTCTGACCTGCTTGATAACCAGAACAGAACAGGGGGCATCTTCAGCAATCCGCAGCGGTACATTCATCTCACCGCTCCATTCACACCCGAATTTACCGCTGCAGCCAAGAATTATCAAATCACAGTCTATTTCTTCTGCAACGGTGACCGCCTGTTTCGCCACACTGCCTGTCCGAATCCTCAGGGTAAATTCCTTCATCCCCTTGGATGAAATGGACCAGTCTCCCTGAGCCCGTTCCTGCCACTGGTCGGATGGTAACTCAGCATAGGGCAGATCGTCCGGACTGAAATAACTGTATACATCATTTTGGTGTTTCAGCAGGGCATTTACCAGTGTTTTTTCCGGCTCCGTTGCCTTCTCCTGAACCCCGAGAAATATTATATCCGCCAGGGTGTTTTCAGCCAGACGGGCAACATCTTTTACTATCTTTTTGCTGTAATCCTTTGCATCCAGCGCAACCAGTATCTTCATGATAACTCCTTTATGTTCTCACACAACTTTCAAATTTCAGTGCAGGTCAGAGAAATTTCAACGCACCAGGAGTACCGAAGACAATGAATGTGCAAGGACATACATCCGCATACTCTTCCTGCTCGGCATGGTTGAGGCGACCAGAGCATATTCTCTCAGATGATCTCCGACCTGCTCCGGTGTACCGGAAAGGACAACTATATTATCCACCTTTTTACCAACCTGGGAAAGCAATGACAGCGTTTCCTCCAGTTGGTGACCACCTTCCTTAGCATCCAAGGTCTCCAACCGCTGATTTTCCTGAAACTTATAATAGACAATATCAAAGGCAAAGGTGGAGTCACCAAGGATTGTCATACTCTCTTGAACCAGCGTTTTTGGATCAACACTGTCTGCACAGAGCAGAGCGCATTTCTTACTGAGGGAAAGATTTTTTGCAATCAGGACAGGACAAGGGGCATTGTCATAAAGGGGAGAAGTTATAACCTCATAAAACTGATCGGGGTTAGAGGTGTTCAGGTATCCTTCGATAAAGAGTTTGTACTTACCGCTCCGTAACTCATAAAGGACTTTTTCTTCACGGTCTCCGACAAAAACCTTTGACTGCCCGGCCACCGGGCAGTCAATATTTTCAGTCCGCAGCATTGTATCAATCAGCCGCTTGCCACTGGAGGCAACACCATCCTCCCAGGTACGTCGTACCCAGCCGGTTCCAACCTGTTCTTTTTCTCCAGGCTCCTCAACGTGGGTAACAAAGAGGGAAATGGGGACAAACTTATTGAGGTAGGCCGTATAGCGAAGTGCAATACTGGAAGCCAGATCTTCATTTACATACAGCAGTGTCTTTAACATGGGTTCGCCTCACTGTAACTATTCAGGTAGTGGCAAGATGACTGCATATCCCGGGGAGTTAATTCTCTGTTGTTTTAAAATGCATCAGGTATGGTAAATATCATTGAGACAACTCGCAAGGTAACTGTAAGCAGTGCATCAGGTTATTCAAACAGACCAGCCGGAAGACAGGGAACGCCTGTATGTCTGAGCGAGCCCTGTCAGGCACGATAGCGCACTTAAACCAGTCAACTATTATTAATCTTTTCTTCTGCTTTGGCTATAACCTCGGTAATTTCGCCGAGCTTAAAGGGCTTGGCAAGAAAATCAAAGACCCCTTTGCTGAAAGACTCTTTTGCCGTAGCCATAGTCGCAAACCCGGTGATGACAATTACTTCGGTATCAGGATAAAGTGACTTGACCTCGGTTAAAAACTGCATACCGTCAACTCCCTCCATCTTTAAATCAGTTACAACAATATTGAACTTCCGCTCCCTCACCCGTGCAAGGGCATCGACACTGGAAGTAAATGTTTCAACTTCATAGCCCTTTTTCTCAAGCGACGGACGTAACCGCTTACTGACAATAGGTTCATCATCCAGGATCAAAATACTGGTTTGTTGACTCATTGCTCTCCTCCATTATAAATTTACTTTGCGCGAAATAATACTTTATTTTCCAATCTTCCACCATCTTAATATACAGCAGGCATTAATCCGATCGATAACCGTAGATATGGGCAACAGACCCAGGAGATCAGGGCATTTTCTCTGTTGTTTCCTCAGCATGCAACATACTGCACACGCCTCAGACCGACGATTACAAAAGTCCGGTGCACTTGGGATGCAACAGAATGTCACACAAGATACAAATGCCGTGGACTTAATGGAGTGACTCAGGTAACAGGGTAAATCGATGTGAATTAAAGGTGACTATTCGGCAGATTGCCCAGGATAGAAGCAGGGTGAGGAAATACGTACGATACTGCCCAGGCAAGGCCATAAAACTGTTGTGATCAACCTTGCCCGATCACACCCACCGCATAGCCGGGCCAGGAAGATACTGTACCGCACAACGTGCAACACAATGGAGATATCATGCTCAAACGGCACTTCTTTTGTCTCTCACCCAATACCATCACCGTACGCCGATTTTGTGACCTGCTTGAATGAAACCACAGCCAGAGCAGACTCATGGAATGTTCGGCTACCCTATGTAGGCCGAACGTGTGATGGACTACATAGGAGTCCATCACACAACATACAAAAGATACCTCTCCTGAAAAACAGGAGACCGGCGTAAAACACGAACCGTATTGGCGTCGTCCCTTTAGTCCTTCCCCTCAGAGGTTATACCATATCTTGCACGGGCATCCGCTATACTCTCATAGAAATTATCTTCGCCTACAAAAGTAATAAAACCGGAACGTTTCATAACTTCAATGATCTGGGGTTTCAAACCAACAAAGATCAAATCTTTTTCCTGTTCGCGCAGGTTGGTCACAAGCTCCCTGAGCATTGCCTCACCGGAAGCGTCAATTTCATTTATACCTGAACCGTCAACCAACACCCGCTCGGCCTGAGGATTCTTATCAAAAATATCATTTACAGTATCCTCAAAATAGGAAACATTGGCAAAATACAACTGACCGTCAAAGCTCATGACTGGATTCTTGACTTGACGTTGTCCGCCATGCCCGTCAGAACAGTAAATCTCAAGATTACTAACGATCTGTACGTGGGGTTTCATGGTCTTATAGAGATGCAGAGCAAGAGCCACGGCACCACCTATCAGGATACCATTAACAATATGGGGGGCAAACAGCAGAGAGGCGAAAAAAGTTATCCAGGCACTGATGCCGTCAAACTTGTCCACCTTCATGGCAAAAATCATGGCTTTAAAATCAATAAGACCGGCAACGGCCATAATAATGATGGCAGCCAGAACCGACTGGGGTAGAAAACCCAGGAACTGAGTTAAAAAGAGTAAGGTAATGAGTACCATAACGGCGGCGAAGACGGAAGACATCCCAGTTTTACCGCCGGCAGCAAAATTAAGGGCCGTTCGCGAAAAAGACCCACTGGTCGGATAACAACTGGAGAAACTGCCGACCAGGGCTGAAACTCCCT
>JAMOMO010000024.1 GCA_027067035.1 Desulfobulbaceae bacterium | reverse complement strand
AGCCTCTTCGTAGCCCGAGGTGCCGTTTATCTGTCCGGCAAGAAAGAGTCCCTCGACCCGTTTGGTCTCAAGGCTGGGTTTCAGTTCCAGCGGATCAACGTAGTCATACTCTATGGCATAGCCGGGGCGGACGATGGTGGCATTCTCCAGTCCCTTGATGGAACGCAGCATGGCAAGCTGAGTGGACAGCGGCAGGCTGGTGGGAAGTCCGTTCGGGTATACTTCGGTGGTGTCAAGTCCTTCAGGCTCAAGGAATATCTGATGCCGGTCTTTTTCCGGAAAACGCATCACCTTGTCCTCAATGGAGGGACAGTATCTGGCACCGATGCCTTCGATGATACCGGTGTACATGGGAGACTGGTCGATGCCTGCGCGAATGGCCGCATGTGTTTCCGGGTTGGTATAGGTGATGTGACAGGGGCGCTGCGGCAGGGTGTAGTCTCCTGTGCTGGAGAAGGAAAAAAATGCCGGTGGCTGGTCCGAGTGCTGCTCTTCAAGTTCTGAGTAGTCGATGGAGCGGGCATCGATGCGGGGGACTGTACCTGTCTTCATCCGTCCCATGGAGAATCCGATTTCATGAAAACAGCTGGAGAGCCTGCTGGATGGCGGATCTCCCATGCGTCCTGCAGGAAAATTTTTCAGGCCGATATGGGTGAGACCGTTGAGAAAGGTCCCGGTGGCAACGACCACGGCCGTGACGGCAATCTCTTCATCGAGTGAGGTGCGGATGCCACGGATTTTACCGTCTTCGATGATCAGTGAGTCCACTTCGGCCTGTCTGATCTCAAGGTTTTCCTGGGCCTCCATGACCGATTTCATGCGGAGTCTGTAGAGGAGGCGGTCCGCCTGGGCCCGGGATGACTGGACAGCCGGTCCCTTGCTGGTGTTCAGTCTGCGAAACTGGATGGAGGTGGCATCAATGTTTTTGGCCATCTCACCACCGAGGGCGTCGATTTCACGGACCAGATGCCCCTTTGCCAGGCCGCCAATGGCCGGGTTGCAGGACATGGCTCCAATGGTGTCGATGTTGATCACGGTGACCAGTGTTTTACAGCCCATGCGGGCGGCGGCAAGGGCTGCTTCACAGCCGGCATGTCCGGCGCCGATCACGACGATATCGTATGAATGCATAATAGTATGGTATGGGTTAAGGATTTTTTTGCTATCATACACCAGAAGGAGATGTTGGGAAAGACTCCAGTCAACCGGTTTTGCGGTTTCGTTACGGATTCAGGGGCAAACAGGAGATTCCGCCTGTGTAAAAAGAACAACAGTTGACGGAACAGGATAATGGTCGTAAATTCCCGGCAGTCACCATGACAGAAAGAACAGGATGTGACAGCTGATTTGATGAGACTCTCCTCCAAAGTGAGATGAATATGTTTGGAAAAAAAAATACGCCGTCGGAGAGTATTCTGATCCTCGGACTCGGTGGTATCGGCCTCTATCTCGCCAAGCGCCTGGTTCATGAAGGCTATGCCGTGACAGTACTTGAAATGGACAGCCAGCTGATCAGTCGTGCCGATGAGAGCCTTGATGCCCGTCTTATAAAGGGTTCTGCCATGTCTGTGAAGTGTTGGGAGGAAGCAGGCGCCGGGGACATGGATTTTATGATTGCGGTCACGGACAACGATGCCGTGAACATGCTCTCTTCTCTCATCGCCGACAAGTTCGGCATTGAGCAGAAGATTGCCCGGGTCAGGTCCCTTGAATATGGCCAGAAGGACTCCCTGCTGCAGGCCGAAGACCTGAAGATCGATCTCTTTATCCATCCGGAGGAGCTGGCAGCCCAGGAGATCGTACGCTTAATCAAACGGACCTCAGGGGACGAGATCATCGATGTTGCCTTTGGGAAGATGCAGGCCATGGCGGCGCGTATTGATGATGACTCCGAGCTTGCCCACAAGACACTCATTGAGATTGCCAGGGCTTATGGCGATATTGCCTTCAGGGTCGTGGCCATAGCCCGTGGCATCACCACCATTATTCCCAGTGGAAAGACCGAGATTCTTCCCCATGACCAGATCCTGATCATGGCGGGCACCGAGGAGCTGCCCCGTTTGATGGCGCTCACCGGCATGAAGAAACAGCGGCGCCTCCGGGTGATGATAGTCGGTGGCGGTCTGGTGGGCAGCAGGATAGCACAGCTGCTTGGAAAAACGGTGCGGGTGAAGCTCCTTGAGAAGAATGAAAAACGGGCAACTGAACTCTCCTCCATGCTGCCGGATACTGAAGTCCTGCTGGGTGACGGCTCGGACAAGGATGTCCTGAATGCAGCGGGACTTGCCGATATGGACACCTTTATCTCGGCAACCGGTGAGAATGAGACCAATATCATGACCTGTATGCTGGTGAAGCATATTGTGGAGACTCAGGGGGAGACCCAGCACAAGACCAAGACCATTTCACTTGTCAACAAAGAGGAGTATGTGGTTCTGGCTTCAACTTCCGGATCTGATATTGCCATCAATAAAAAGATTCTGGCCGGAAATGAGATCTTCACCTTCATTCGAAGGAGTGAGATGCTCTCGGTATCCCACATGCATGGTTTTGATGCGGAGGTGGTTGATCTGATTGCGGCGCCAAATTCCCGCATCACCAGAAAAACACTGGCGAGACTGGACAATGTACTCTCGGGTCACATCATTGTGGGATCTGTTTTTCGCGATGGAAAGTGGGAGACGGCGGTGGGTGAAACCCAGGTGAATGCGGGAGATCGGGCAATTGTTATCTGTGATTCCCCGCATTTGAAAGAGGTACGGGAACTCTTCCTGGTCTGAAGCAGTGCGCTTATTTTTCCCAGAATGAGGGAAAGAAGAGGACCAGAGCCGAAAACATCTCCAGCCTGCCCACCAGCATGTTCCAGGAAAGAAACCATTTTCCGGTATCAGAAATAAAGGCAAAATTATGGCTTGGTCCCACCTGGCCGAATCCCGGGCCGATGTTCATGAGTGAAGAGATCACCGCACTCATGGCGGAGCTGTAATCCATGTTGTCTGTGAGTGTCATCACAAAGCCACCGACCAGTACCATAAAGATATTAATAATAAAGTAGCAGAGTGCCAGGCTGATGATGTCGTTGTCAATGGTGCGTCCGTTGAGCCGCAGCGAGACGACCGCCATGGGCTGAAAGAAGATCTTTCGCACCGAAGAGTACATGTATTTGCAGATGATGACGTAGTGGACCACCTTGATGCCGCTGGTTGTGGAGCCTGCACACGCCCCGATAAAGCAGACAAGAAAGAGGAGCATCTGGGCAGAGGATGGCCACAGCTCATAGTCTGCTGTCCCGAATCCGGTGGTTGTGAGCAGGGACATGATCTGAAAAGAGCCGTACCTGAGGGCATCAAAGAAGCTGCTGTAAGGCCCTTTTGTCCATAAAATCAGGGTGATGGCCCCGCAGAAAAAGACCAGAAAGCCGATATACCAGCGCAGTTCGGTGTTTTTTTTCAGGGCGTCTAGATCACCGCGGAGCACCTGATAGATCAGTACGAAACTGAGTCCTCCCAGAAACATGAAGAGGGTGATAACCCAGTCGAGATAGGCGCTGTCATAGGCACCGATACTGGCATTGCGGGTGGAGTAGCCTGATGTTGAGACGGTTCCGAAAGCGGTGCAGAGGGAGTCGAACAGGGGCATGTCGCCAAGCACCAGAAGCACTACCTGAATGAGGTTGAGGGCGATGTAGATCCACCAGAGGCTGACCATGGTGTCCCGGTTACGGGGTTTGAATTTTTCCTTGGTGATAACCTGGCCGGGACTTGATTCCGCCCGAAAGAGACGCAGCCCTCCCATGCCGTGGGGCAGAAAGATGATGGCCAGGGTCAGGAACCCCATGCCTCCCAGGAGATGGGTCTGGCTGCGCCAGAACAGCAGTCCATGGGGTACGGCCTCTATGTCGTTGAGGACAGTGGCTCCGGTGGTGGTGTAACCGGATATCATCTCAAAGAAGGCGTCGGTGAAGGACGGGATGGAGCCGTGCAGCAGAAAGGGAATGGCGGAAAAGGCCGAGACCACCACCCAGCCGAACACGGCAATGAAAAAGCCGTCTTTGATGTGCAGTTCGTTGTCTTTTCGAAAGGTGAGGAAGAGGGGCAGTCCGACGGCCATGGTGATGGCAGCGGAGTGGATCAGGGGCAGAAAATCATTTTCCTGGTAGATCAGGGAACAGATGGCCGGGATGGACATGGAGGCTCCGGTGACAATGAGGAGCACCCCCATGACATGGGCAATTGAGGAAAGATGCATCTGTTCTCAGCCTTTCTTCCACCAGATAAGTGCCCAGCGTGCCGGGTATGAACGCCGGATGGTGATCTCACCATCCTCTTCATGGCCGTTATCCATGATGTACTGTACCAGCTTTTC
>JAMOMO010000023.1 GCA_027067035.1 Desulfobulbaceae bacterium | reverse complement strand
CTGCTTTGGCAGCCGCCTCTGCTGCAGCTTTTTCCTTTGCTGCAGAGTCATCAGCAGCTGCGGCTGCTTCCGGTGTGGCTGCGGTGGCGGCTGTATCCGGTTTGGCGGCTGCTGCAGGGGCTGTCGGTGCGGCGGGTGCTGAAGTATCAGGCTCTTTTTTCAAAATAGCATGGGCGCCAGCAAAGCTGGAAAGTGCCTCAAACTGATCATCTGTCAATCCATACGCCTTTTTCAATGCGGCCAGGCCAAGATTTACAGAATCAAGGGCCATGATCCGTTCTTTTTCATTCATTTCATGCTCTCCTGAATCATCCGCACTCTGTGGCGCGTCACTGGTTGTACTTGTGGTGGTGGCTGCAGGAACCGAAGATGTCACTTCAGCACTCTGCATAAGTTTATCGGCTTCAGCCCTGGCGGCAGCAATTATCTGTTCTGCCTCTGCTTTTGCTTTTTCAAGTAAGGCATCAGTATCTACTGACTGAACCGTGATCTCTTCTCTGCTTTCTTCAACTTTTTCCGGCGTATCGGTTTCTGTTATGCCCGGCCGTGGCAGAAGTCCTGCACGATTGAGTATTTCAGGTACGGCACTCTCCCACTCAATGGCCATGCAGTGAATACCTGCAACACCTTCAATTTCTTTTACCTGGTTTATGATGTCAGCACAGATCTGAATACCCTCATCCTGTTTATCAGTGGCATCCTTCATCCGCTGAATAACTTCGTCGGTGACATCCATGCCCGGCACAAAATTTTTCATGTAACGTGCCATACCAAGGGACTTCGGAGGGGTAACACCAGCCAGAATATAACATTTCTCATGGAGACCGAGATCCCGGACCATCTTCATGAATTCGGCAAATTTTTCCACATTGTAAATGATCTGGGTCTGGACAAAATCAGCACCTGCCGCCACCTTTTTCCCAAGGCGGACTGCACGGTACTCAAACGGGTAGGCAAAGGGGTTGGCTGCTGCCCCCAAAAATAACTTCGGCTCGTTATTTTTGATCTCTTCTCCACACTGAAACTTCTTATCATCCCGCATCCCTTTCATCATTCCAAGCATCTGGATGGAATCCATGTCAAAGACTCCTTTTGAACCGGGATGGTTTCCAAACTTCTGATGGTCACCGGTGAGACAGAGGAGATTCTTCAGACCAAGGGCGGATGCACCAAGTATATCAGACTGCATTCCGATCCGGTTACGGTCACGGCATGTCATCTGAATAACGGGCTCTATTCCCTCTTCCTTTGCAATAAGCCCGGCGGCAATGGAGGACATGCGTACAATTGCAGTTTGACAATCGGTGATATTGACCGCATCCACATTGCCTTTCAGCAGCTGCGCTTTTTCACGCACTACTTCAGGATTTCCGTTTTTTGGAGGACCGAGTTCGCCTGTAACTACGAATGTCCCCTCTTTTAATAGTGTTTCTAGATTACTGCCCGACTTCATCGGCTAGACTCCTTCTGCCAAAACCTGTTTTTATAATAACAGCCTGCCTGGCAGGCTGTTACTCGTATTTACCAGTTGTGGTGGGTTAGACCTGCTACTTCTGGCCACAACCCATACCAGGGATGCCTTGACCGGTGGCACCAACATCTAAATCACGACGCATCTCCATATCAAAGAGGACACGATCCTGTTTTTTGTTGATTCCCAGGGCCTCTCGCTTTCCATCGATGGCTTTTATCATCTTCTGAGCAAGTTTGATTGGATCCTCTTCGTAATCCCAGCAGGCACCATACTCTTCCTTCATTCCATCAAGGATAAAATCGTTCATCTCCTTGGATCCGGTTACAGGAAGATTCTGGAAAATTACATGGGCGCCGGAGGTAACAAAATACTGACCAATGGCAACCGCCTTCTCACTCATCCAGAGTGGTGCCGTTCCACATGCCGGCAACTCTGAAATATCATCTCCAAGACCACCCTCTTTGACGATCTCAGTCAGTGCAATGAGGAGCCTTGAGTTATCAACGCAGGATCCCACATGGAGCACAGGAGGCATTCCCACTGTCTCACAGACCTCGGCAAGTCCTGCGCCACAATATTCAGCAGCAGCCTCGGGCCGCATCAGCCCCATACGCCCAAGCGCCTGGGCTGCACAGCCGGTTGCAAGAACCAGAACGTTATTTTTCAGCAGCTCGACAGCTATCTTGTAGTGGACGTCATCACTGTATTTATAGTGCTCACAACCGACAAGTGCACCAATACCTTTTATACGGCCATTGATAATGTTGTCGTTTAACGGACGGTAACTCTCGCGAAAGCGGCCACCAAGCATGTAGTTAATGGTCTCGTGACTGAAGCCCACGACAACATCAAACTTTTTGTCACTGGGTATATAAAATTCACCACGCTTCTTATAGTTGTTGATTGCGTGGGTGAGGATTGCTTTTGCAGAACCGAGAGGATCCTCCTCTTCAAACTGCATATGAATGGCATCAGGCATTTTGGCCCGGTAGTTGGTGGTGATGATGTCGGTATGTTTCCCCTTTACCACCTGTGCCACTGACTGCATGACGCACTGTACATCAACGACCATGGCCTCTACAGCACCTGTGGCCAGCACCATCTCCTGCTGGATAAACGATCCGGCAACGGGAATACCGCGGCGCATGAGAATCTCGTTTCCTGTACAGCAGACACCTGCGAGATTAATACCCTTGGCACCGACCTTTTTTGCAAGTGCCAGTATTTCCGGATCTTCAGCTGCAAGACAGAGGGACTCTGCAAGAAGAGGCTCATGGCCGTGAACAGTGATGTTCACCTGATCCTCTTTGAGTACTCCAAGGTCAATGAGGGCACGCTTGGGAACCGGAGTTCCGAACATGATATCAGTGAGCTCAGTGGAAAGCATGGAGGCTCCCCAGCCGTCAGCAAGGGAACACCTTGCAGCCTGTTTCATGATGTTCCTGTACTCCTGATCAACACCCATATGGGTCCGATGCATGGTCTCAACAACTTCCCGGTCAATCCCTCTGGGCTCAACACCCTTTTCCTTCCAGATCTCCTGCTGTTTTTCTGGAGCACGTTTGAGCATGGAGAGCGTTCCCTGCTGCTGTCCGAATTCGGAAAGAGCTTTCTCGCCAAGTTCAAGGGCAATCTCATTCTTCTCTCTGCCCTCGGTCTCAATACCGAAAATTTCCGCCATTGAATGAAGTTTCGCTTCATCTTTGATACCGTGCGGTGTATTTCCCTTGGCGGTCTCGATGAATCCCATAACCATTTCACGGGCATGGTCGGTATGTGCAGCAGTTCCAGCAGCAACAATACGGGCAAAGTTCCTGGCAACCACAGTGGCAGCCGTTGCACCACAGACACCGATCATCGCATCAACACCGTCAATGATCTGACAGGGACCCATGTTACAGATACGGCAGCAGGTTCCGCCTGATCCAAACAGACAGGCTGAAACGCCACGATCTTCTATGCGATCATAGGCAGTACGTACCTGCTTTGCCAAATCCTGATTAAGGAGATCTTTGGTTGAAGCAACCGTGATCTCATTACAGGATGTGCATCCACCTTTACTGTTGCTCATAGTTTTCCTCCGGAATATACGTTCTCTATCTTAAAATCGTTATTTTTATATGAGGTTGGCTGCCATCTTGGCTGCCTGTACTGTGTTTTTCATCAGCATGGTGATGGTCATGGGACCTACTCCACCTGGAACCGGGGTGATGCAGGAAGCCTTCTCTTTCACCGCGTCAAAATCAACGTCACCTGCAAGGATAGCCTTGCCGTTACTGGCCTTGCCGATTCGGTTGACACCGACATCGATAATGGCAGCTCCATCCTTCACCATATCTGCCGTAACCATCTTGGGCACACCGACTGCAGCAATAATTATATCTGCACGACGGCAATGGGCCGCCATATCTTTTGTCCGTGTATGACAGAGGGTAATGGTGGCATTTCCCGCCTCACGCTTCTGCAGCATCAGATTTGCAATGGGCTTTCCAACAATATTGGACCTTCCAATCACCACAACTTCCGCACCACTGGTCTCAACACCGCTTCTGGTGAGGAGCTCAAGGATTCCGTGGGGGGTGCAGGGCAGGAAACACTGCTCACCGAGAACCATTTTACCGACATTAACGGGATGAAAACCATCAACATCCTTATCAGGATCAATGGCATAAAGGACATTGGCCTCATTGATATGCTTTGGCAGGGGCAGCTGAACAAGGATTCCATTGATTTTTGGATCCCTGTTATACTTGTCAACAAGTTCAAGAAGTTCCTTTTCACTTGTCTCGGGGTCAAGTGTTACCTGCTCGGAGTGAATCCCAAGTGCATGGGCGGTCTTGTTTTTGGCAGCAACATATGACTGGGAAGCCGGATCCTCACCAACAAGAATGGTGACAAGGCCAGGAACAACATTGTGTTTT
>JAMOMO010000022.1 GCA_027067035.1 Desulfobulbaceae bacterium | reverse complement strand
CCGGGAAAAATATTCCCAGAAAAACCCATAAATTTGAGGGCTGCAGCCAGAAGAATCCGGCAACTGCGGGGGTACCGGCAAGTGCTGTCATAAATGCAATCAATGCCGCACCGCGGATGGGAGCCATGGGGTAGGAGTGGCTTTCACTCACCACCATGGGAACAAGCTCGCCCGATGTTTTCAGTTCAACCTGGTGGACAGCATCGCGGATACGTTGCTGTTCTTCCGGGCTGAAAAAAGACTCCGCAGGGGATTTTGTTTTCATGTTCACCATCCTCCGGAGGCACCACCGCCTCCAAATCCGCCGCCACCACCGCCAAATCCTCCAAATCCACCACCAAATCCGCCGGAAGAGTGACCAAAGCCTCCGGTTCCTATATAGCCGGTGCTGCCAGCGGCCGTGGAGAGAGTACTGCTGATCAGGCCGGCAAACATACCGACTGGAATCAGGGCAAGGAGCCAGAAACCGAGTTGTGGAAATACCGCTATCCCGATGATTGGAGAGAGTATTCCACCGGCAATTGCCGCGGGTTTTTGTTTTCTGAAAAAGATTTTTCCGATAAAGACATAGAGAAACATCAGCAGAAATATCATGCCATAGGGATCAGCATTCTGCTTTTTCCCGGATGGAGTACTGGATGCCGTATATTCTCCCCTGACTGCAGCGACCATGGCAGTGATACCGGCACGAATGCCTTCATCCATCTGGCCTCGTCTGAAGCGGGGGACGATTTCTCTGCTTATGATACGACCGCAGATAAGATCCGTGAGTTTTCCCTCCAGCCCATAGCCGACTTCGATACGAATCTTTCGTTCATCGCGTGCGATGAGCAGCAGGGCACCGTTGTCCAGCCCCTTCTGGCCGATTTTCCACTTTTCGACCACCTTCATTGAGAAACTTTCCAGCACATCTCCGGCCAGACTGGGGATGGTGAGCAGTACAATCTGGGTGGAATCTGTCTGCTCAAGCTGTTTCAGCATGCTTTCAATCTCTTGCTCGGATTGGCTGGAGAGCATGTCCGCGAGATCATTGACCCGGCCCTTGAGCTGAGGGACCTCAAGGGCAGCAAGGGGTCCACAGAGCAGTAGCAGCAGTAGCAGTGTGCAGCAGGCGCCGCCAGGCCCCGGGAGATGTTGTTTGAGAGTTCGGACCATTGTTAAAAGGTCACCTTGGGAGCTGTCCTGGCCCCTTCGTCAGCCTTAAAGTACTCTTTTCGTTCCAGGTGGAGCAGGAAGGAGTTGGTCAGGCTTGCCGGAAATTTACGAATGGCTGCATTGAATTGTGATACGGCAGTGTTGTAACGCTGTCGGGCCACGTTGATACGGTTTTCTGTTCCTTCAAGCTGGTTTTGGAGATCAAGGAAATTCTGATTTGCCTTTAAGTCCGGATAGCGTTCAACCACGACCATTAATTTGGAGAGTGCGGAGCTGAGATTTCCCTGGGCGGCCATGAAGCGCTGCATTGCCTCGGGATTATTCAGATCCTTAGCTGAAATCTGCATTGATCCGGCCTTTGCCCTGGCGTCAACAACTGCCTGCAAGGTCTCCTGCTCGTGTTTTGCGTATCCCTTCACTGTTTCCACAAGATTGGGGATCAGATCCGCACGGCGCTGCAGGGTGGATTCGATATCGGCCCATGCCTTAAAAACCTGCTCTTCCTGCACCTGCAGACTGTTATATCCGCACCCGGAAAGTGCAGAGATCACCAAGCCAAATAAAAGTACCAGTGTAATCCGTCTCATCACAGCTCCCATTAAGAGTTTTGTCTTCTGTTTGTAAGTCACCGCCTCTGAGTGGAAAACGGGCGATCTTTCCTCTGCATTCCAGTTGTAACAGATCGTACGGTGTTTTTCCACAAGTAGAAAGATTTCCGCCTGGCCTGCCTGGCCACTCTAAGGGTACATCTTCTGCGCCATTTTCCAAAGTAAAAAAGAAGTCTGTTGTTTTCTCCTGCGACCGTGTAAATCTATAATTTCAATACACTGCGGAGAATGTGATCATTGGGACTGGCCCTGGATGTCACTGTTCTATCGGGAGAGAGGGGATGGGTTCTGGTGAAAAGAAAATAACAGGCATTATCCTGATGCTCTGTGCATCCACCTGTTTTGTCACCATGTCCACACTGGTGAAGGCCATGGGGGATTCGCTGCCGCTTCCAGAGCTTATGTTTCTGCGCTGTCTGATGGCTGTTCCGTTTCTCTTTGCATCACTTGTCAGACGTGGAGATGCACTGGTGACCAGGGCATGGAAGGTGTTGCTGCTGAGGTCAGTTTTCGGGGCCGTGGCCATGTTCTGTTTTTATTATGCCCTTATACACATGCCCCTTGCCGACTGTGTTTTTCTGGGACGGACCCAGCCGCTGCTGCTGGCACTTGCGGCCCCTTTTATTGTGGGAGAGCGTGCGCCGAAGGAGGCGTGGGTTGCCATCCTCTGCGGACTGGCCGGATCTCTTTTCATCATGCGGCCCGGGCTTGCCTGGAGCGGGGCTGCCTGGGTGGCACTGCTTGCAGCAGCCAGTTCCGCAATAGCTCACCTGCTGGTGAGAAAGCTTGGCAGGACCGATAATCCCGGAGTTATTGTCTTTAACTTCACCATCCTTCTGGCACTGGTCAGTGGAATATTGACGTACCGGTCGTTTGAGATACCGACGATGCGACAGTGGGTCTATGTTGCCGGAATATCACTGTTTGCAAGTTCCGGGCAGTATCTTCTCACCATGGCTTATCGTCATGACAAGGCTCCGGCCATTGCAGCTTCAAGCTACGCTTCAGTTGTACTTTCTGTGATCTATGGTTATTTTTTCTGGGGTGAAGTTCCGTCTGCTGCCACCTGGCTGGGTGGACTCTGCATTGTGAGTGGTGGAATATGGCTGGTCTACAGTCGATTACGGAAAAATTAGAGAAAAGAGGAAAGAAATGTACTCCATATTTGAGACAGAGGTAGTTGTCCGTCCCGATGATATTGATATGAACAACCATGTCCACTATTCACGGTACCTGGACTATATCCTGATGGCCCGTTACGATCAGATGAAAAAGGATTACAAGATGACCATGGAGGAGTTTGTGGAACGTGGTTTTTCGTGGGTGGCCTCGGAGCTGACTATTCAGTATAAGCGGCCCATTCTTCTCCAGGATGCAACGGTGAAGGTGCGGACCCAGCTGGAGGAATTCCATGGTGCCAAGGTGCTTATCAACTTCTGGATTGTCAAGGGAGAGAGGGATAAGGTGGCAGCTCAGGGGCAGGTCAGCTACACAATGGTTGCCATTAAAAGCGGACGTCCCACCAGAGTTCCTGAGGATATCATAGAGAAGTATGAGGTGTGATGGCTGTATGGTTCATGTGCCATGCTGATGGGGATGCTCACCATAGGGGTGGATATGCTCATGGCTGTGGACCTGTTTCTGCCTGCAGCGCTGCATCCGGCCGTCATGGATGGAGTAGAGTTTTGTGCAGGAGGAGGCCAGGAAATCGAGATCGTGTGAAATAATGATATGGGCGGGTTCCAGGGTGCGGAGGATCTCTAAAAGGCGTTCTCTGGTGGCGGGGTCGAGATTGTTGCTTGGCTCATCAAGGAGCAGGAGCTGTGGTTTCATGGCAAGGATGGTTGCAAGGGCCACAAGCTTTTTTTCGCCACCGGAGAGCCTGTGGGTGATGCGATCCTCAAACCCTTTCAGGCCGAGCTGTTCCAGGGTTTGAATGGACACCTCCCTGGCGGCATCAGGGGAGAAACCAAGGTTCAATGGTCCAAAGGCCACATCCTCAAGAACTGTGGGTGAAAAGAGCTGATCATCTGAATGCTGGAACAGAAAACCGAGTTTCTGCCGCAGACTGCGGATATCCTTTTGTGTTGTGACTGCTTTTCCTTCGAGAAGGATCTCTCCGGTATCAGGTGTCAACAGTCCCATGATAAGATGGAAGAGGGTAGTCTTTCCGCAGCCGTTGGGACCGATGAGGCCGATACGTTCCCGGCTTACCTTGAAGTTGATGTCGCTGAGCAGGGGATCGGGGGAGCCGGGATGTGAGTAACTGATGTTTCGCAGTTCAAGGAGTGGTGTTTCAGGTTTCATGGGGACCAGCATACAGGAGAAGCAGCGGAAAACCCAGCAAGAAGAAACCCGATGAGGAGCAGGCCTGCCAGAATGAGGTAATCGGTGCGGGTCAGGGCCGGCTGATTCAGTGGAATGAGGCGGCCGTTAAAGCCGCGCAGGATCATGGCCTGATGGACCCGTTCCGCCCTGTTCCAGCTCTTTACCAGTGTCATTCCAAAGAGATAGCTGTAGGTGCGGTAGCTGTGCAGGGAATTTGCTGGAACAAAGGCCCGCAGTTGTGCCGCCCGCTGCAGGCGCAGGTACTCCTGATGGATGACAAAGAGCTGGCGGTAGGAGAAGAGGAGCAGAAAGACCAGT
>JAMOMO010000021.1 GCA_027067035.1 Desulfobulbaceae bacterium | reverse complement strand
CAGAAACTCGCCACCATGATCCTCACCAAGGCAGGATACAATGTGGAAGTTGCAGCCAACGGAAAAATTGCCGTTGAGGTTTTCAGTGCCAATCCCGACCATTTTGATACAATTCTCATGGATGTGCAGATGCCGGAGATGGACGGCTATGAGGCCACACGACAGATCAGAAAGCTCGGTTATACTGACATTCCGATCCTTGCCATGACAGCCAACGCCATGAAGGGTGACCGTGAACTCTGTCTTGAAGCCGGGATGAATGACTACATCACCAAACCCATTAAACGAGATATTGTTTTCAATCTTCTGGAAAAATGGTTATATTCCAAGAACTAATCGTGCCATAGACCGGCACGGAACCATTTTTTCCATACTCCGCAGGCAGTACCAGACCCATGCAAAAGACTGAAGAGGCAGGTGTCATAGAGCGTATTATCAACTGGGCCAATATCCCCTGCAGGTCATCATCCTCCCTGCGTTGCAGCCTGCACAGTCTTGTTCGAATCATCCTTATTACAGGAAAGGAGTTCAGCAAAAACTCCCTGAATATCCGCGCCTCCGCCCTCACCTATACCATCCTGCTGTCACTGGTTCCCATGCTTGCCATGAGTACTGCCGTGGTAAAAGGTCTTGGTGGCGGCACCGAACTGCGGCAACTGGTCTACAGCTACATAGACACCCTTGAAGAAACCACTCCCCTCACCCATGTAAGCATTCCTGATATTCTCAGCAGTGATGAAGCATCTCCGGACTCCACAGGCAGTGCGGAAAAAGAAGCCCCCGTCACCGACCATTTCCGCTCGGCGGCAGACCAGATATTCAACTATGTGGATAACACCGATTTTGCAACCCTCGGGACCATCGGGGTACTGGGCGTTCTCCTCAGTGCCATCCTTGTACTGAGCAACATAGAACTCTCAATGAATACCATCTGGCACGTCCCTGCAGGCAGGTCTCTGTTGCGCAAGATTACGGACTACCTCAGCTTTCTCATCCTGATGCCACTCTCCATCAACTTCGGCTTTGCAGCAAATGCGGTGCTGAAAAACGACAAGCTCCTCAACACCTTTCTCAATATGCTCCCAGGGCCTCTGGTGCAGACAGGACTTTTGTTTCTGGTGCCCCTCTTCTTCATAACCCTCACCCTGTTTCTTATCTACATCTTCTTTCCAAATACCAAAGTACGGCCCGGTGCTGCATTCACCGGTGCCCTCTTTGCCGGAACCCTTTGGTTTTTCACCCAGAATATCTATATCGGCCTGCAGATAGGGGTGTCACGCTACAATGCCATCTACGGATCATTTGCCACCCTGCCCCTCTTTCTGATCTGGATGTTTCTCGGCTGGGTATTCATTCTAGGAGGTGCTCAACTGGCCTTTGCCTGCCAGAGACACCAGAGCTATCAGCTCAAGGCCCTGAACCACTCCCCCCTGGAACAGTTCAGCTGTGCCATTGATATTCTGGATACAGTCTATTCCCGATTTGCCGACAAGGGCAACATACGTAAAAATGACCTGCCCGGCCTCTGCCCCTCCTATTCCGCCACCACCCTCTTCAGTACCCTGCAAAAACTGACAGAGGCGCAGATCGTCGTCTGTACCCGCAGGGGACGTCTGCTTCCCGGTGCTCCCGCTGAATCCATGAGCTACCTCGACATTGCCTCCGCCGTATTCGGCAAATCCTTTCCCGATACAGCAGGCGGCAGAAAAGCCTCTCAGATATTTGAGAAGACTGCCGGCATCCTTGAAAAGGATTTTTCTTTACGTCACGACCTCAGCAGCTGAACCATACTGACCCGCTCCATAAGCTCCAGCTCTCAGGAAGCACCACAATGATTTTTCCTGTCCGGTGAAATATTTTCTTGCATTTTTTTTGAAAACTAATATTATGTGGGAATAGTTATCCTTCCAAACATCAATCAAACATTATGGAGAATTATCATGAAAAAATTTACCTGTACAGTATGCGGCTACACCCATGAAGGTGACAGTGCACCGGACAAATGTCCACAGTGCGGAGCCACTGCGGACAAATTCAAAGTAGCAGTAGAAGGTGAGATGGCATGGGCCGATGAGCATGTTATCGGCGTTGCAAAAGATGTTGATCCTGCAATCGTTGAAGGACTGCGTGCCAATTTCACCGGTGAATGTACCGAGGTGGGAATGTACCTTGCCATGAGTCGTCAGGCAGACCGTGAAGGCTTTCCTGAGGTTGCTGAGGCTTATAAGCGTATCGCCTGGGAAGAGGCGGAACATGCCTCCAAATTTGCAGAGATGCTTGGTGAAGTAGTTGTTGCCTCGACCAGGGAAAACCTTGAAGCCCGCGTTGCTGCAGAGCATGGCGCATGTCAGGGAAAAAAAGACCTCGCTGTTGAAGCCAAAAAACAGAATCTTGATGCCATCCATGATACCGTTCATGAGATGTGTAAAGATGAGGCCCGTCACGGCATGGCCTTCAAGGGACTCCTCGACAGATACTTCGGTTAAAAAGGACGAGGTATCAATGTAACTGGTAAAAAAGGTCTCTGTGTTCAGCACAGGGACCTTTTTTTTTGAGCAGCCCGCAACCGTTTACCCGGGATTCTTCCATGAACACCATCACCGCCCTGCAGCAGCGAAAATCAGTTCGCGCATTTCTTGACAAGAAAATCGACCGCAAGATCATAGATTCCATTCTTACGGCAGCGTCCCATGCGCCATCAGGTGCCAACACTCAGCCCTGGCAGGTTGCAGTTGTCTCAGGGAAGACCAAAGAAACCATTCAGACAGAAATTGAGAAGAAGTTCAGACAGGGTGTCCGCGGCACTGCTGACTATCAGTACTATCCGAAAAAATGGTTTAATCCGTACAAAAACCGCCGTATTCACTGTGGCCGCCTCATGTACGACACCTTAAATATCAGGCGTCAGGACCAGCAGATGCGTCTTGACCAGTGGGCCGCCAATTACCGCGCCTTTGATGCACCGGTTATGCTGCTCTTTTTCCTCGACAGAATCATGCTGCCTGGATCTTTTCTGGACTACGGTATGTTCCTCCAGTCCATCATGCTGGCTGCTCTTGACAAGGGCCTTGCCACCTGCGCCCAGGCATCACTGAGCGAATATCCTGAAATCATAAAGTCAACTCTTGGCTACCCGGAAGACACTCTTCTGGTCTGCGGCATGGCACTCGGCTACGAAGACCCGGATGCACAGGTCAACAGCTACAGAACACCGCGGGAAGAACTCAGTAGCTTCACCCGGTACTACTCCTGAGTAAAGAGAGAACCCAAACCATCTCACGCGCATAAGAAAAAATAAACCATATTTTCCAGGTATCACACCCCATACCAGACAGCCCCGGACAAAAACGCCCCGAGTTCCTCACCGATACTCATCTTTTCACAGGAGAAGGATTGTTATCAGCAAGATTTCCATACGTTAGTTATTTGAGATGGAACAGACTAAAAAAGCAGACTAGGCACTGGCACTGAAGGCCGACTGCCCGCCATGAAGAATATTTTGAAGAAGGGCACTACCCGGCGACTCCGCTCCACCGGCAAAACTTAAGGACAGCAGAGGTGCAGAACTGATGCTCTGTTCAAGCTCATCGCCAAACTCAGAAACAAAGTCAGCCTTTTCTCTGGAATCAAGGAAAAAGGCAATCCGTATGGAATCCTTTCCCTGTACGCATCTGACCCGGATATTGCCAAGCCCCTCAAGACAGAGATGCAGGGTGCAGGCCAGAGTATCATCCTCCTTCTCCCCGCCACCCTTCTGCCCCTCCTCCTGCTCAATCATCAGATAGCCTTTCTCCAGAAAAGAAAAGGGCAGCGGGAAGAGCAGCGCATTGCTGTTATGCAGATGCAGTTGCAGCACCTGACTGTTCTCCAGAGTTGCCAGAAGACGACCGGCACCTCCACTGATTTCCTCCTGACCCTGAAAAACTTTCATAACCTCGGCCAGGACCGTTTTGAGCTGTCCGGCTGCCTCTTCTCCTTTACCGGCAGCAACCAGGGCCTCGGAACGAAGACCCAGGTGTTCAAGGTTTGTCTTTAAGATCTCGCCGGAACCGGGTTTCTGCAACTCATCCGGATGAAGACTCTGCAGATTGCGCAGCAGTTGCTGCTGGCCATCCTGTAACCTGTCAAGCCCTGTGAACAGAGGCAGCTGCAGGGCCTTCAACAGTGCCGGCAGGGTCTGATTCTGATTGGCAAGAAGCAGGGGCTGTTCCGTATTGGCCACACCCTCTGCATTCACGGGCAGGAAGCTCACCGTCGGCTGCAATGACTGGAGCTGCAAAAGCTTTTGCTCTCCGGCTTCCGCGCCCATACGCCCCTGCAGCACAAAGGACTCTCCCCCGATGCGGAGCAGAGTTTTGTTGTCACCCTGTACCTCCACAACGGTGGCCTTTGCTGTAATATTCCCCTGACGCA
>JAMOMO010000020.1 GCA_027067035.1 Desulfobulbaceae bacterium | reverse complement strand
CAGGGGGGGCCGGGAGATCATCCTGTCTGGTGCTGCTGTCTGTCAGGTGGACAGCACTTTCTTCCGAGTGGAGATCCTGGCAGAACGGCAAAGAGAAACTGAAAAAGAGGACTAAAAAAGAGGTGAACAGAACGGATTTAAAGCGAAATTTGTAATTAAACATGTCTACGCGGGAGTTGAATGGAATATAAGTGTGACGACTTATATTCCATTCAATGGATTTATGAAACAAGATTCTCTGTTACTGGTTGATTTTACCTGTTATTCTTCCCATTCACGTCCGTCACGTGCCAGCAGTGCAACAGATGCCACAGGTCCGCCGGACCCGGCCGGATATGGGCGTGGCGGTTCATTGGATGCCTCCCAGGCCTCAACAATGGAGTCAATCCAGGCCCAGGAGCGTTCCACCTCGTCACGCCGGATGAAGAGAGACTGGTTGCCGATCATGGTTTCCAGGATCAGCCGTTCGTAGGCATTGGCGACATGGCCTGCCAGAAAGGCGTCGGAAAAGGAGAGGTCGAGCATGGTTTTCTGCAGTTTGATTCCCTTGCCGATTCCCGGGACCTTGTTGAGCATTTCGATCTCCACCCCTTCATCGGGCTGGAGGCGGATTACCAGCTTGTTCTGGGGCAGCTCTCGGTAACTGTCCCTGAAGATGTTGTGGGGGAGCTGCTTGAAGTAGATGACCACCTCCGAGCGTTTTGATGTCATCCGTTTGCCGGTTCTCAGGTAGAATGGCACTCCTGCCCAGCGCCAGTTGTCAATATCCACCCGTATGGCCACAAAGGTTTCAGTGGTGGACCCGGGATTTCCCCCTTCTTCCTCGTTATAGCCAGGAACCGCCTTTCCCCTGATGAATCCTGCGGTGTACTGGCCTCTGACAGTTTTTTCCGCGGCGTTGTCATCGGTGATGGGGCGCAGTGCCTTGAGGACTTTTAACTTCTCGTTTCGGATGGAATCTCCGTCCATGTTCACCGGCGGCTCCATGGCAACCAGAGTGAGGATCTGCATGAGGTGATTCTGGACCATATCACGCAACTGACCGGATTTGTCGAAATAGCCCCAGCGTCCTTCTATGCCCACCTCTTCAGCAACGGTAATCTGTACGTGATCAATGGTGTTGTGATCCCAGTTGGTGGTGAAGATGGAATTGGCAAAGCGCAGTGCCAGCAGGTTCATAACCGTTTCTTTGCCGAGGTAGTGATCGATGCGGTAGATCTGTTCCTCCGTGAAGACCTGTGAGACCACGTCGTTGATTTCCCGGGAGGAGATGAGGTCCCGGCCAATGGGTTTTTCAAGTACCACCCGAACCCGTTGTTCAGTGAGCCCTGCATATTTAAGTCCCTTGCAGATATCATCAAAGAGAAAGGGGGCCACGGAAAAGTAGTTTATAAGGGCGTGTTCCTGATTGTCTGCTATTTCGGCAAGTCTTGTGTAGTCTTCGGGCTTGTCAATATTGATGAGGACGTAGTGGAGGCGGTCCAGCAGTCGTTCCATGACTTCGGGGATGAGCTCAGTGCTGCAGAAGGTGTTCAGGGCCTCCTCCATCTTTGAACGGAACTCTTCCTGGCTGATATCATGGCGGGCAATACCCAGAATCCGACTCTTTTCATGGAGGTGTCCGGCGCGGTCAAGCTCGTAGAGTGAGGGAAGCAGCTTGCGCCTGGAGAGGTCTCCCAATACACCAAATATTGCAAAATCACACGGGTCGTACTGTTGCTCCGGCATGTTTATCTCCTCAATTCGAATGGTTCGGTATGGCGGCTATCCCTGCTGAAGGGTGATAAATTCAATCTTGTTATTGGTGTTCGGATGGTCCGGGGACGGCCCTTCAGTCTGCAGGATACATTTTCCTTTGAGATCATATTGTTGAGCGAAGGTGTTTGCAAATTCCGTCCAGTCTCCGGGATGGTTCATCTCTTCAATGGCCCATACCCCGTAGGAAAACTGCAGTTCCTGGCAGGTCTTGTGGCTTGGACTGACTGCCAGAATCCAGACCGGCAGGCGGAAGCGGGTGAGTGAGCGTGCGGTGTAGCCGCTGGCAGTGGGGGTGAGTACTGCAGCGGGAGAATCAAGTTTTTCCAGAAGATTCTCAATGGACACTGCAATGTAATCAATGGTGTTGTGCTGATAGCCACTGATATTCTTCTGTGGTGCCAGGGTGGAGTCCAGATGTCGCTGTTTTCTGGCCGGTTCTATGGCCGAGGCTATCTTTGCCAGCATTTCAACTGATTCCAGGGGGTAGTCTCCCATGGCCGATTCTTCGGAGAGCATGACGCAGTCGGTACCGTCAAGGATGGCATTGGCGACATCCGTGGACTCCGCCCTGGTGGGTCTGCGGTTGCGGGTCATGGATTCCAGCATCTGGGTGGCTGTTATCACCGGTTTGCCGAAGAGGTTGGCACGGGCGGTGATGAACTTCTGGATCACAGCAATTTCCTCAATGGGTATTTCCACCCCGAGATCACCCCTGGCCACCATGATACCATCGCTGACAGCAAGGATCTCATCTATTCTCTCCTGGATGGAGGCGCGTTCTATTTTGGCTATGATAAATGGGTCGTAGCCCATCTCTGCTGCAGCCTTGCGGACATCTTCCACATCTTTTGCAGAGTTGACAAAAGACTGACTGATGGCATCCACCCCCTGGCCCAGGGCAAACTGCATACACTCTTTGTCCCGCGGAGTAAATGCGCCGGTCCCAAGGTCAATTCCCGGAATATTCAAGCCCTTGCGTGAACGCAGCTCTCCACCCATGACAACACTGCATTTAATGTCCGTATTTGTTGAGTTTTCCACCCTGAGCTGGATGAGCCCGTCGTTGAGGTAGAGGATATCTCCTTTTGTAACGGCGGCAGGAAGTTCCATCATGGTGATGGCCACCTGCCCGCCGTCACCGGTTATTTCTCTTGTGGTGAGGGTGAATGTCTGTTCTTTTTCAAGGATTACGGGCTCGGTGTCAAAGTTTCCTATGCGCATCTTGGGACCCGGAAGATCGGCCATGATGGCTACCCGTTTGCCGGTTTTTTCCGCTGCGGCCCTGATCTTTGCAATGGTCTCCTTATGGCCGGCAAAGTCACCGTGGGAAAAGTTGAGGCGGGCCACGTTCATCCCGGCAAGCAGCATTTTTTCAAGCATGGCTGCGGAGCTGGATGCGGGGCCAATGGTGCAGACAAGTTTTGTTTTATTGGAAGGAAGACTGGTCATTGTTTTATCCTTTTTTCTGTTTCCGTGACAAAGATCAGGAGACAGGTGTCATGGTATGTTGATTGTATACAGTTCCCTCTAAACAGCGATCAGGATTTATTGCGTTGCCGATCTCCTTGTAATCCTGAAAGCAGGAAGATTTATGTGTGTACGGACTGGGCCTGTATTGCTGTTATGGCCACGGTGTTGATGATGTCTGTAACAAGACAGCCGCGGCTGAGATCATTGACCGGTTTGTTCAGGCCCTGGAGAACGGGACCGATGGCAACGGCTCCGGAGGAGCGCTGTACCGCCTTGTAGGTGTTGTTGCCGGTGTTGAGATCGGGGAAGATAAAGACCGTGGCCCGCCCGGCCACCTGGCTGTCAGGCATCTTGGTTCTGGCCACACTGGGTTCAATGGCGGCATCATACTGGATGGGACCCTCAATGAGGAGATCGGGCCGTTTTGACCGGGCTATTCTGGTTGCCTCCCGCACCTTCTCCACATCTTCACCCTTGCCTGAGGCGCCGGTGGAATAGGAGAGCATGGCCACCCGGGGTTCAATGCCAAAGGTGGCGGCAGTATCTGCTGATGAGATTCCGATCTCCGCCAGCTGAGCTGCATTGGGGGCCGGGTTTACGGCACAGTCACCATAGACCAGAACGCGGGTATCCAGGCACATGAGAAAGACCGATGAGACCACGGATATTCCGGGAATGGTCTTTATGATCTGCAGTGCGGGACGGATGGTGTCGGCTGTGGTGTGAATGGCACCGGACACCATGCCGTCCGCCAGCCCCTCATAGACCATCATGGTTCCGAAGTAGGAGGGGTTGCTGAGTGCGTCCCGTGCCCCGTCCCGGGTCATGTTTTTATGCTTTCGCAGCAGGTAAAGGGTGTTTACAAATGTATCCGTGAGTGCAGAGTCGGCCGGGTCGACAATGGTGGCATCGCTGATATCAAGACCAAGGGATGCGGCATGGGCCTTTATCTTTTCAGGGGTGCCAAGCAGACTGATGTCCACAACATTTCGTCTCAGCAGGATCTCTGTTGCCCGCAGGATCCGCTCATCTCCGGCTTCCGGAAGGACGATGTGTTTTTTGTCGGAGCGTGCCCTTTCAAAGAGACCATATTCAAACATCACCGGGGTGACTGCCGTGGCCGTTGCGGCAAGTTCGGTGATCCTGCTGAGCTGGCCGGAGTCAACGTGGGTCTCGAAGAGTCCGAGTGCCAGGGCGATCT
>JAMOMO010000019.1 GCA_027067035.1 Desulfobulbaceae bacterium | reverse complement strand
TCATTGAGAATATTAAGGTCCTGCTCATAAATATTCAGAAATTGAACACCTGTTAAATAATCACCGCTTTCAGGCTGTTTTTTACACCACACCACCTTCCCCATGACCTTCAAAGACCCGATATTTTCATTTTCAGGCTGTTCTTCGAGCTGTAGGGGGATCTGCAGCCGGAGCAGATTCTCATGTTCGTAGCGGCTCCTGCCGTAAAAGGAAATTCCACCGCCACTGACATCCCTTCCCCTGCATGGAACGGCGCTTACTCCGGGATCAGGATCACCGTCATGGATATGGTAGATCTCGATTTCCAAATCCAATGGAACTCTGCTGTACTGACGTCTTTCTACTGGATCGACACTTTCCATTAGCATGTTTCCTTCAAAAGCTTAATAATTCAAGCAGTAATGACATTCTCTTTATTGGCGAAATGACATTTCTGTATTCTGGCAGCAAGACGTATCTCGTCAAGATCATCATGAAGATCATGGATCTGCAAAGGCCCGGAAACCATTTTTCTATGAAGACAGTGAGCGGGACTTAACACGAAACAACTCCCCTTTTCCTTTACAATGGCGTTCATACCAAACTTGCCGTCGGTTTCAGCACCGGATACGAGCACTCCGGATGCCCTGACTTTTAACAATGATGCCACTGAATGCATAAGCCCGTCAATGGGACTGTGCTCATCGTTTGAAGATGATGGATGCACCAGAAAGCTGAAATGACCAGAATAGGGCGACAGGCTGACACTCTCATTCCCGGAAAAGATATAGCAGCAGCCACCCTCAAGGGTGATACCATCCTGACCGAGAACAACTTCAAAATCACAAATGGCATCCAGATATTTCACAAACGATTCCACCCGTTCATGTTCATCAAGGACCATGACACAGACAGCACCTCCCATTTCCGGATTAAGTGCAGGGATAATCTTCAGGAGGTTTGCATATCCACTCTCGCCTGATCCTATTACCGTGATATAGTTCATGCGCCTGTAACGTTTATTGGCCATGAGCGAGATTTCATCACCACATTTCCCACATCTCAGGGAGTTTTCTTTCGGAGGCCAGACCTTTACCGCCTGGCGATTTCCGCAATCCTCACAAAAAATTACTTTTTCCCGTATTTTTCCTATGATCCCGGAGCCGCTTGTCTGCTGCATGGGGTCTATGGAATGGACAGACATGGCGGCTGCTTCAAACACCTTGCTCAGCACCAGTTTCGAGTGAGCCGCACCATCCATTCCTTTAAAAAAACTGTTTTTTGATACAAAATCCACTGCCCCGTATTTCAGGGCATCAAAGCAGCGGGCGGTACCTTTTTTGCTTAATGATGACAGAACAACTGTGGGTGTCGGTGTATGAATCATCAGGTGCTGCAGAGTGGTCATGCCATCCATCACCGGCATTTCCATATCAAGCAGGATAACATCAGGTTCCAGATTGAGTACCATCCCCAATGCTTCAATGCCATTGGTGGCCTCACCGACTATTTCCACATCAGGCTTTTGGGAGAGTGTCCCCCGCAACACTCTGCGAAGAACCCAGGAGTCATCTACAATAAGAATTTTAACAGGATACTCAAGTTGCTTGCTGACGTTCATAGAGAGATCATACCCTTAAAGAGAGGAATACAGACAGGAGATTTTCCTTAGCCAACCGATATGTTATTTATTCATCCTATCATTATAATAGGCGATACAATCAACATTTTCCAGAATTATGAAATAAAAACTGTCTCGCGCATCAGCCGAATCACCACTTCAACTGCTCAGGATAAATATAAATTATGCTTCTTAATATATTTCAGAACAGCTTCAGGGAGAAATCCCTGCACAGATCTGCCCTCTGCAATCCTCTTTCTGATTTCAGAGGATGAAATCCGGGGAAGTACAATGCCGGAGGTGAAGATTGATTTACCGGATTGTTCATTGTACCAGTGTTCACCCCTTTCAATGTAATTCAGATATTTGAAAATTCGATGAAGTTTTTTGTTCTTGAAGCCTTTCCTCGAAAAAACAATGAAATGGCTTGCGGTGAGTACTTCGGAATATTTGTACCAGGAGAGTATATCAAGAAATGCGTCGGCCCCGATGATAAAGTAGAATTCAACATTGCCGACTGAATGCAGTTCAAGGTACTTGAGAGAATCTATGGTAAAGGATGGTTTCGGCAGCAGGTCCTCCAGCGTGGAGACGTGGAGCAGGGAACTCTTCCGGACCGCAATGTCCAGCATTGCGGTCCGGTGGGCAAACGGGGTTATTTCCTGATGCTGTTTGTGAGGCGGGGCGGCAGAGGGGAGCAGCATGAGTTCGGAGAGGCCGCAGAGCTCAGCGGCAGCTGATGCCAGGGCCAGATGTCCATTATGGACGGGATCGAACGTTCCTCCGAGTATACCGGTTTTTTGAATCACTCCCTGACCTGACCCATACCATAGACAATGAACTTTTTCGTGGTGAGTTCTTCAAGCCCCATTGGCCCGTAAGCATGCAGCTTGGTGGTTGAAATACCAATTTCAGTACCAAGTCCAAGCTGGCCGCCGTCATTAAAGCGGGTTGATGCGTTCACCATCACCGCAGAGGCGTCAACCTCAGCTATGAAACGCTGGGCGTTGGAATAATTTTCAGTAAGAATTATTTCCGTGTGCTGGGATCCATACTGATCAATATAGCTGAAGGCCTCATCCATTCCGGAGACCACCTTGACACAGAGGGTGAGATTGAGAAATTCGCGTCCCCAGTCACTGTCTGCAGCAGGAAGTATATCGGGAACAATATTCACGGAAAGTTCGCATCCCAGCAGTTTGACATTGTGTTTTTTGAGTTCAGCGGCAAGAACAGGAAGGTAATCCGATGCAATATCCTCATGGATCAACAACCCTTCAAGGGCATTGCAGACCCCTGGTCTCTGTGCCTTTGAGTTCAGAATAACAGGGGTGGCTTTTTCAAGATCAGCATCCCGGTCAACATAAATATGACAGACCCCTTTGTAATGCTTCAGCACGGGTATGCGTGAATTTTCTGACACAAATCGAATCAGACTCTCACCGCCACGGGGAATGATGAGATCAAGGAACTCCTCCTGATTGAGCATAATGGTGACGGCTTCACGGTCCGTTACCGGTATAACCTGAATGGCATCACCCACTATATTCTGGCTTTGCAGGGCCTCCTGAAGAACGAGGGCAAGGGCCCTGTTGGAGTGGATGGCCTCTGATCCCCCCCTCAGCAGGATAGCGTTTCCAGCCTTCAGACAGAGCGCTGCAGCATCAACCGTCACATTGGGACGGGACTCATAGATCATGCCGATTACTCCCAGGGGAATACGCATCCGCCCAACCATTAACCCGTTGGGACGTTTCACCATGCTGGATATTTCCCCAACCGGGTCGGGGAGTGCGGCAACCTCTGCAAGGCCACTGCGCATTGCATCGATAACCCTGTCGGAGAGTTCCAGGCGATCAAGCATGGCCTCGGAGAGTCCTTTCTCCCGTCCGGCCTGAAGATCTTTTCGGTTTTCCTCCTGGATAAAACCGCGTTTTGCGTCGATACTGTCAGCCATGTGGAGCAGAACATTGTTTTTCGCCTCCGTGGAAAGGCTCACAAGAGAACGGGCGGCTTTTTTGGCCCGCCTGGCCATGTCACGGATGTCTTGAGCTAAATCAGCCATAATAATTCCTCATTTATTATAATAGTACCAGATTGTCGCGATGGATCACTTCGTCATAATCCTTGACTCCAAGCAGTGTGGCGATTTCTTCAGAGTGATGTCTCTTGATTTTATCCACATCAGTGGAACAGTAGTTGATAAGCCCGGCGGCGACAACCTTGCCGTCAGGACTGAGACAGTGCACGGAGTCCCCCACACCGAAATTGCCGCGTACCTCAAGGACACCGGACGGCAGGAGACTGCAGCCACGCTCAGACAATGCATGGCAGGCACCCTGATCCAGGACCAGATAGCCTTTGGGGTGGAGTACATGTGCTATCCACTGTTTCCGGGCATTGATTTTGTCCCCTGCCGGCAGAAAGAAAGTACCGATCATTTCACCACTGAACAACTGCTGCAGAATTGTTTCCTGTTTTCCCGGTCCGATAAAGGAAGACCCGCCCCCTGCTGAAACCATTTTGGCTGCACGGATTTTCGACTGCATGCCACCGGTTCCAAGGGCGCTCTTCACATTCCCTGCCATGGCTTCGATCTCTTCGGTAACAGAAGAGACAGTGTATACCGGTCTGGCGTCTGGATCGGTTTGAGGGTTGCCGGTATAGAGGCCGACCACATCTGTTAAACAGATAAACATATCGGCTTCAATAAGATTTGCGATCAGTGCAGCAAGGGTGTCATTATCTCCGAAACGCAACTCATCAACCGCCACGGTGTCATTCTCGTTTAATATGGGAATGACGTTAAATCGGAACAGGGCAAGAATGGTATTTCTGACCCTGAGATATCGTT
>JAMOMO010000018.1 GCA_027067035.1 Desulfobulbaceae bacterium | reverse complement strand
CCCAGAAAATGAACTTGTGGGATGAATGGTCAGCCAGCGTTCCGCGTCCTCGTCCTGAAAAGCTCTTTCAACAATCTCGACAATCAGGGGATCATCATCCTCAGTGGCCCACCGGATGACTTTTTCAAAAAGATGGGCCTCTTTTTCCTTTCGATACTCGGCCCGTTTTATCATAAAATCTACACCCTGCACCCACTCCCCCTTTTTGTTTTCGCTTTTTCTATCCTAAAAAACCGGATTATAATCAAAGAAATGCCTGGTTGTGAGATTACGGAAGGTGCGGGTTTCACTTCTTGCTATAAAGGAATTCGTCACCGCTCCAGTTGCAGTGAACCTCACCCCTTCAAGAAATTCTCCATCAGTGACCCCCGTTGCCGCAAAAGAGATCTTGCGGGAATCTATCAGGTCTTCAACCCGGAACACCTTTTCGAAATCATGAATACCATGCTGCTGCGCCTGCTCTTTATCCTCAGCTGATTCGTATGCTATCTTTCCTTCAAGATAGCCCCCCAGACAACTGATGGCCGCAGCCACAACCGTCCCCTCCGGAGCAAAGCCATATCCCATGTAGATATCCGCTTTCTCACCGGTAATTGCTGCAAGACAACCCGAGATCTCACCTTCCTCTATGAGTTTTATTCGTGCCCCGCAGCTCCGCACCTCATTGATGAGATTCCTGTGGCGTTTACGGTTTAAAATACAGACGGTGACGTTTTCGGTGTATTTCCGCAATACCCTGGCCACCCGCTTCACATTTGCGGTGGGTGACTGATTGATATCTATCACCTCGCCGACCTGAGGACCCACAACTATTTTATACATATGGAGATTGGGAACCGACTGAATTGACCCATCTTCAACAATGACGGTATAAGAGGTGGCATTATTCCGGCCATCAGCAGCCGCATGGTGCGCCTCAAGAGCCACCACCATCAGATCCATGTCAGGCCCGCCTTCACCGAGTCTGTCCGGCAGACGGCAGATCTCACTTCTTCCGGAAAAACGGTCATTGACCACTCTACCGCTAATCATCAACCTGTTCAGGGTCTTCCGGATGGCGGATCGGGCCTGATTGAGAATGTCGTCGTGATTTCCAAGTCCCTGAATTCGGGCAGCTGTCAGTGCTGCAATTTCAGTGGCCCGGACTATTTCCATTCCGTAGTTAATATTCATACATTCTTCCCATAGAGCTGTATCATCTTCACTTTCAGTCGAATCAGCAGCCTTCTCCGGCATCATCACCGGTCAAATCCCTGATACGCCGTAACAGTGCGTCACTCTGTTTTTTAAGAAGCACACCTTTTGCGGTATCCTTGATTTTCATCGGCTGCCTGAACTCATCAATGAGCTCAATATCCAGGGGCGCAGATTCCAGGTTCTGGGCTGCTTCCTGCATCTCTTCAGGTGTCGGCAGAATTATACCAAAGAGCTGGTACGGAGTATGCACAAGGGCATGCCCACGATTATAATAGGCAGCAGCAAAACCGCCATCAACATTTATGGCAACTCCATCCGAGGAGGCCATGGAGTATCCCTTGGTATAATCAACGGGGGTATGCCCATAGACCACCCGGCGAATGCCGAACTCTTCCTGAAGCTTCTGTTTAAATTCCACAGTCTGGAGATTTTTTTTCCAGTAGAGGATCCTTTCCGTATGACTTTCAGGGTCTTTGAGAAAATATCGTTCAAAGGTCTTCATGGCATGCTTTCCGAAAAAGGGGGATTTCGGTCCGCACCAGAGATAAAAGAACAGGGCCTGATCCCGTTCATCCTGCTCTTCGCCACCAAGATATCTTTTACCGACCCGGACAATGGTCTCCTGGATAAAATCGAGCAAGTCCCGGCCACTCTTTCCGAGAAACTCTTCAAATTCGCCATCTTCCCTCGATGGTACAAGGGCGTGAATGTTAAGGCTGTTGTTATGGATATGGTAGGTCTTGCCGTGCTTGAAAAAATAACTGAGCAGTCTTTTGATTTTTCTGTTCCGGGTGAACTGATAACTTAAATCATCTATTATTTCCTGCTCTTCACTGGTGAGCCCGGCAGGGTTATCAAGATCAATGGTTGGAAAATGGGTATCATTCAGAGCCGCGGTTTCTCCGCCTGCCAGCATGGCGGCCAGGCGCTTCAGCCATAACCTGGATTCCATCTCATATTCAGGAAATTTTCCTATGGTCTGTTCTTCCAGCTTGAATTGAATCACCGTGAGGGCCTTTTCCATGCTCCTGCCCCGGTCTGTCCTGGCCTTGATCTTGCCGGTTATTTTATCGACGGGATAGGTTTTCTCGGCAAATTCCGCAAGCCGTGAACTGTCAACCCCCAGACGTTCCAGAAGCTCGAAATGGTCATATCGACAGGTGATCCGGATGGCTTCAGCAACCAGTGATTTATTCCCGGAGACGGCACCCATCCACAGTATATCATGATTTCCGAACACATAATCAACCATGTCCCTGTAGGCGGGCGATGCGAGAATCCGGATAATTTTATCAGGCTGGGCACCACGATCAAAGACATCGCCCAGCACCTGAATCCGGTCCAGAAGCACCTGACGGATACTGTGGGCAAGATGACTGATGAGTCTCCTGGAGAGAATGCGCTCTTCAAAAACCTGATCCGGCACCGGCAGACCGGAGATCAGCCTTTTGATGGTATTCCTGAACTCCGGCGGGAAAATATTTTTGGTGCGATGCCGTATGTTGGCAAGACGATACTTTAGGATCTCTACCAGACAGAAGATGACATCCTGGGTATCCATCAGAACGGTGTCATCAACAAAGAATTCTTTTTTTCGTATAATCTGTGTGAGATACTGGATCTTATCAACACTGAAGGTCTTTGGCAGTGCCTCCCGGCACGTCTGGTAGAGCATGCCGAAGCGCCCGCGCAGAATGGCCATGAAACGATCCCCTTCTCCGTGGAGATCACTGATCCAGAGAGTGACTGGAATATTGGAATTCAGTTCATTTTCAATGTGCAGTAACTGCTGAGCCAGTTTGTCCAGTTCACTGGTCTGCAGCCGAAAACGTTCTTCCTTCATATTCTCCTCTCCTTTTCAAGCAAAAACAGAAAAACTTGATGACCGTACAGGGAAACCTGAGTGACAGGGAATGCTTCAGCCACGGACAGGACGTGTCACAGGGGCACGCCCGGGTCCTTCCGGGATCGCAACGGCATCACCGGGTATCGTATTTCTGTGGCAATAAAATGAATTTTCAGTGCATAGCTGAATCTGACTGCTACGGGCACTAAGGTCAGCGATACTCATCCTGTTCCCAGGCGCTCACAATGTCAAATGGTTCATTGCTGATTGCGCTCATGCTCCTGCTGTTCTGGAGTCATGTTCCAGAATGGCGTACCATCTTTGGTCAATCTTACTTTAAACTCGTAATACTCACCCTTTTTGACTTTCGAGGCCATGAAGATATCCTCCCCGTCTATCTCCGCCCAGCTTCCCTTTATTTTCACCCTGTCCCCCCTCTTGATGCCTGTATCTTTCGGTCCTGCATACCAGACAGGGCAGAGATGTACATCTATGGTATCTCCGTCGTCATCAAGTACCAGAACGGTGGCTTTTGACATTCCCGGAAGGGGTCTTGTCTTCTTGAACCTGATCACAGTCCCTCTCAGTTTATCCAGTTCTTTTGGGGAATACAGCTTATTATACGCATCATCATTGCCCCAGCCGGACGTATCATTACCGGCAGCACCGAGAAAAGAGACCTGAACCAGGGAAAGCAGCAGGAACAGAAGCATTGAAAGACAGATTTTCTGAACGAAAGAAGTCATTATAGCACCCACGGAAGACGTTGTCGCATTTGTATACAGTGCAGATTGAAAGCAGCTGCATGATTGATGCATTCAATATATATAGCAACGACAGCTATGGCAAGACTTATGCGCAGAATTCAGGCAGGTCCTGACAGGCATCTTGCGGTGATGTCAGCAAATAATCCTTTTCGATGTCAATTGTGATTAGCGCGGAGATCTACTTCTGTTTCGTGTGCGGCAGGATACTCTCACCGGACTCACCAAGATACTGCAGCTTTTCCAGAACCCGGTTGGCCCGGTCAATATGCTCCTGCAGCTTCTGGTTGTCCTTGTCAATCCTGTACAGGGGAATCCATATCTGAAGAGCCTCATCAATCTTCCCGAGAGAGTAGAGTGTCCGTCCTGCCTTCATCCCCTGCTCAATGCCCTGGCGATAGAGATTCCCAAGCTCATCATACAACGCCTGGGAAGAGCTGTACTGTTTTTTGTTTCGCTCTATAAAATCAAGCTGTCTCCGGGCCTTTAACAGGTTATCGTTACTGAAATCATTCTGAAGAGCCGCAATAAGCTTTCGGGTTTTTTTCTCCTGTTCAAGACGTCTTTTACTGCTCACCTTTCTAAGGTGTTTCTTTGCCTCAGAAAGTCGCTCGCGATCAATAGTCTCCACATTCAGGCCGTCGATC
>JAMOMO010000017.1 GCA_027067035.1 Desulfobulbaceae bacterium | reverse complement strand
AAACATCAGGGTGATATCCTGATTCAGCTCATAATTGAGGCCGATCCTGAAGGCATCACTGTCCTCCCAGTTTTTGGGAACAGAGGGAGTGAAAACAGCATTCAGCACAGGATGAGCAATTGTGGAATCATAAACAAAATCAATACTGTCATACTCTGACCAGAAGGTACGGTCCCAGGTCAGGTCAACGGTGGCAGGCCCGAAGGTATAGGCAACCGACAGGGACAGTACCGCAGGAGCTGGAATTTCAACGGAACCACCGGTACTCATGGCATAGGCACTGGGGTAGTTGGTGCTCATATCAACGTCACCTTCCAGATCCAGATCAACATTGGAACGGTAGGTTACGGAAATATTCAAGTCCTCGACAGGACGAACAGATGCGGCAAGATTAAAGCCCCATTCCACGGTATCTCCATCCATGTCACGGGAAACCATCATACCGGTGGACTGCACGGCATAGTTTGACACCTTGGCGGAGGCATAAATCATACGGATACCACCGGCGATGGAAAACATGTCAGCAAATGAATAGGAAGCCGTTGGATTTAATTCATACACCTCAAGGCTGTACTCTTCAGCGGTACTTCTGGGGAAGGGCTGATCCCAGCGCTTTGACAGGCCATAAGGAGCTGTTGCTGAAACACCAAAACGAAAATTATTGAAATCAGGTGAGACAAAAAAGAATGTGGGAAGGAGAAAATGTTCGCTCTCGGAGCTTCCATCCATATAGGGACTGCGGTTATCGCTGTAATCAACGGAAGGCAGATTGATATAGGTCAGATCCCCCTCAACCATCCAGGAATCTTCCAGCCAGGACATATTTGCCGGGTTGTAATAACTGGCATCGGCATTACTGGCCGAGGCAATATTTGCACCGGCTTTGGCCACGGAATCAATGGACTGCTCAGGAATACGATACCCTGAGGCCAGTGCTGTTCCGGCAATCAGTATGGAACTGAGTGCCAATACGGAAATCTTTTTCTTCATTGTTTTCTCCCTCTCCTTTAAAAAGAATCGTGTTTCCGCCCGATCGAAAAAGACGACCGGACATATAAAATAATGACAATCAGGTTTTTACTGACACATACTGATCAATCACCACTGTACAGATATCGTTTAATCTTATGGGTGGCTGTTTTGATGAAAGGCTCCCTCCTCTCAACAATTCTTGCCAGTCGGGATGCCGCTGAAATCTGCGTATTCACCTCTTTCCGCAGGGTTTTACAGAGTGTATCGATATATTCACGACGTTCGACCCTGGACTGGCCTTCGGTCATATCATCGATAAACTCATAGTCGGGATAGACCCAGGCATCAAGTTTTCCGTTATTTTCAACAACCAGCGATTCCACCACCCATGAATAGGCATTGATCTTATGCTCAATGGGCTCCGGATAGACATTCTCACCATTTGCCATAACGATGACATTCTTGGAGCGGCCCCGGATATGAAGATTCCCGGCATCATCAAAAAAGCCGAGGTCCCCGGTTATGAGCCAGCCATCTTCGGTGAGGGCATCGGCAGTGGCATCAGGATCGCCATAGTAGCCCTGCATGATATTGGGTCCGCAGCCATAAATTTCACCGACCCCGCTGTCAGGGTCAGGATCCACTATCTTCACCTCAACACCGGGAAACGGTTTTCCCGTTGAACCAAGGGCAATGGTGGGATCACCCACCGGACCTCCTGCCAGGATTGGAGCAGACTCGGTTAAGCCATATCCTATTAAATAGGGAAACTCCGCCTCTTTCAAGAACTTTTCCACCTCCGGATTCAAAGCAGCGCCGCCGATTCCCATTATCTCAAGCTCACCACCGAAAAAATCGAGCAGCTTGGCGCCGATCTTTTTGTAGACAAACTTTCTGCCGAAATTAAAGCGGCAGAGAAAAGAGAGCAGGGCGCTTTTTTCAATCTGGGGAAGAACCCGTTTTTTGTATATTTTTTCCATTATCAGAGGAACGGCAAACATCACCTTTGGTTTCTCATGCCCACAGAGTCTCTGGAGAATGGCAGGTGTGGGGGTCTTCCCGGCATAGGCAATTTTACAACCCTTGATCAGCGGTGTTATAAAACCGAGTGTAAACTCATAGGTGTGGGACATGGGCAGAACCGAGAGAAAGACATTGCCGCTGTCCACATCCAGCATGGTGGCCGCACTGTAGGCATTGGCAGTCAGATTTTTATGACTGAGCATAACAGCCTTTGAGTAGCCCGATGTCCCTGAGGTATAGAGGATGGAGGCAAGATCATCCTCCTCCACATCAGCAAAAGAAACGTCTTCGACCTCCTCGGATGAGGCCATTTCCATGGCCTCATCAAGGTATTTTGAGAAGAAGGTCACCTCAACCACATCCTGGGTTGCGCCGGAATCATCAAGGGTGATAATACGTTTCAGGGACTTCTGATTCAGCTCATAAATTTTTTCAATCTGGCGATGGGAGACAAAGAGAACAGGAACCTCCATCTCATTCAGAATATGATGAACATCCGCTTCCGGAAGATCAGGGAGGATGGGAACAGCCACTGCACCGAGACGCACAATGGCAAAGTAGGCCATTCCCCAGTGTGGAGAATTCTCAGACAGAATGGCCACCCGGTCACCTTTTTTCACTCCCTCCCTTGCGAGATGCCCGGCCAGGGCGATGATGCGCTCGTAAAACTCACTGTATGTAAATGTATCTTCCGCTGCCATCCCAATGGCCGGAAAGTCCGCATATCGTTCAACACTGATATCAAGTGTATAGTTTAATGTCATCCGTACATCATTGGATTCCGGCATGAAACACCTCGTTAGTAGACATTTTTCATCATACGCTGCACGCTGTTCCAGCCGACAGGGAACATAAAACCTCAGCTGACAGGTCAGATTATTTAAATGAGCAGCATACTACCTAAAAGTCGTTTTTAGGTCAATTAAGAATGAATTTTGACCATTATCCGGGTAAAAATAGCTATTATTCCACCATATAATGAAATATCCTTGACAGTCAAACGGACAGCTTATAAAAAATAGAGTACTCTGTTATATTATTTCACCCTGAATCCGTGAGCGTTCGATGGGGCGGAACCGTACAGCAGAGTAAAGAAAAAACGCACCGGGATACACAGGAAATTTGATATGAAAAATGCCCTCTGACACCCATTGCCGGATTTTCGTCACGGATTCAGGTTTACAGCACGATAAGCCTTCACAGAACCCTTTGGACAGTTTTTCTATGCGCAAGATATTCCACTCAGCTCCTCTCTTCTTTCTGTTCATCATAGCCACCTTTCTCTTCACAGGCAGCAGTAGCTCCCAGGCTGCCGTTCCTGTCCTGAAGAACAGTGCAAAATGGAAACCTGCCGCTGCACCGGCGCATAGTGTTCAGGCCAGAACAGCTGCCAGCCGCCAGCCCGCCACCCTTGGAAGCGCCAACGACATCAGCCGCATAAAAAAACGGGTCGGTCCCCTTGTCACCGCAGCAACCACCAGAAAACTCAACAGAAAAATTTCATCAAAATCCGCCATTATCATTGATGCCGTCACCGGAAGGACCCTCTATTCGAGAAATCCCGACAGCCAGCGGCAACCCGCGTCCACCATCAAGGTGCTCACCGGGATGATAGCCCTGAAATCACTCAAACAGGGTGAAAAGGTGGCAGTGAGCCGCAAAGCTGCCAGGCAGCCCCGTTCCAAGGTCTACCTTGACCAGAAAAAACAGTACCAGGCAAACGACCTGATCAATGCCGTCCTCCTGGCCTCGGCAAATGACGCAAGCGTTGCCCTTGCCGAGAAAATTGCCGGAAATGAAAAAGATTTTGCCAAAATGATGACCCTTCGGGCCAAACTCTGGGGAGCAGGCAACACCGTATGCAAGACCGCCACAGGCCTCACTGCAAAGGGACAGAAATCCACGGCCCGTGACCTTGCAACCATTTTCCGCCACGCCATGAACGATCCCGAGTTCTCCGCCAGAATGAAAAAAGTCAAAACCCGCACCACGGAGGGGAAACTCCTTCGCAACCACAACAAGGCCCTGTGGCAGGTCAAGGGAACCCTTGGCGGAAAGACCGGCTATACCAACGCCGCACGCCAGACCTATGTCGGCAAGTTCAAACGGGGTAACGATGAGATCATCGTTGCCATCATGGGAAGTGAAACCATGTGGTCAGATATCAAACGGCTGGTGCGCTACGGCTTTCAGAAGAAAATTGCCATGGCCAATGAAGCCGGCTCCGACACGGAGCATAAATTAGTTGCCGACCTCTAAGGGATATTCTCCAAGGGGTTCCAGAAACTCCACCGTCAAGGTCACCGCTCCATACTCCTCTTCCACCAGCCCCTGCAGCATATAGGCACTGCCACATGCCAGCACCGATGCGTAGCGCCTGTAGACCTGTGGAAAGAACGTGGCCTCCACCAGACCGGTCTCATCCTCAAAGGTCAGAAACTCCATCACCTCACCGCTCTTTGTTGACACCATT
>JAMOMO010000016.1 GCA_027067035.1 Desulfobulbaceae bacterium | reverse complement strand
TACTGCGACTGTGACAGCAGGCCGTCAGTTGTGCCAGCTCATCAAGGGTGAAATTCCTGGCGCGTGCCCTGGCCGAAAAACGTTTCAGGCCGCAGAATACGGCATCAGCCCCATTTTCAAGTGCCGCAAAAAATGACTGTACAGAGCCCACCGGGGCCAGCAGTTCCGGAGCTGCAGGGATTTTCATGGTATAATTTTCTCCATCTCGTGCAACAGCCGACCTGGGTCTGCTGCAGCATTACCGGCAAATTGCCTCGTCCTGGACACCATTCTCAGTATTCATCTGTTATTGAGAATATCTTCTATGCTCCTGCCTTCGACTTCATGGGCAAAGATTGCATGCAAAAGCGGCCCCACCGTCTCCATCTCCTCTTCCAGCAGTAAAAAGCCAGGTAACGGCCGGGCTTTTACAACATTTGCAAGTCCCTGATCGGACATGGAGGCGGGAAGCAATGCAAGATATTTACGATTTTCAGAGACACCGCAGAGAGCCAGGAGAACATCCAGCATATTCCCGATAAATTCTCCCTGTCCCAGGTGTTCAATCATCTGCATTACAGCGGTTGAAGCTGAGAGATATTTCTCACCGATAAGAGCAGGTACACCGGGGCTGCAGGTCTGTGTGGAGACAAAACAGCGACAGGAAAAAGGACGGGCATCATAAATTGAGCAGCAGTCGCCGTCAAGAAATGGACAGGGTTGACTGCTGCCATAGGACTCCGGGCTCACATCTTCGCCCCGAAGACAACTTTCAGCAAATCCATTGGTGGTGAGACGTGGCTTTTTCGTTGCCGCTTTCTGCTGAAGTGCCGCAGCAAACCACTCCTCCTTTCCATTCTCCCGAACATGGCGATGAATCCGCTCACCTTCCACTGCCGTAATAATAACATTTTGAGTACAGCAGGTGGCACATCCCTTTTTGCAGGCAAGGGATTCATCCGCCCAGCGCTCAAACTCATCGTAAATACCTTCCAGAACCTTTTCATGCAACGAAATCATATGCTTTCCCCTATTGCTAAAATATGGATATTCTTATCAGTTGCAGGTAAATTATTTGACTTTAAGAGTCATTCTCTACTATCATAGGAATACATTTGTTTCACTCGATGACTTCGACCTGCCCCATGACCCTTTTACCTGTTATTGTGCCAGCCATAAACCTTTTCATTTAACGGAGAATCAAATGCCCACCAGAAAGATACTTACTCTCTTGATATCACTTACAATGTTTTTTCAGATAAATACAGCCTCCGCCAACGATTATTCAGACACAATGGCGCTTGTGGATCAGAGCACAATCCTCTTTAAAAGTTTTGGTGAGGATCCGAACATGACATGGTTTCGGGATAATATTCAGTATGCAAAGGCTGTTTTCATTGTACCCCAGATGTTGAAGGCAGGTTTTTTTCTCGGCGGTTCCGGTGGATCAGGAGTTCTTGTCTCCAGAAACATGAAGACCAACGTCTGGAGTTATCCAGTTTTTTACACCATGGGCTCGGTTTCTTTCGGTCTCCAGATTGGCGGTGAAGCCTCCCAGGTTGTTCTGCTCGTGATGACCGACAAGGGAATGGACTCCCTTCTCACCACCTCCTTTAAACTGGGTGCCGATGCCTCTGTTGCTGCCGGGCCCGTTGGGAACGGTGCAAAGGCAGCCACTGCAGATATCCTGGCCTTTGCCAGATCCCAGGGTGCCTTTGCAGGTCTCTCCATTGAAGGTGCCGTCATCAAACCGCGCGACAAGTGGAACGCTGCCTATTACAAACAGCCGGTAAGTCCGGCTGATATCCTCATCAGAAATCTTATAACAAACCACCATGCCGACAAGCTCCGTCAGGCCGTAGCGGAACAGAGCAGGCTGAAGACAACCACCGTAAAATATTAACACCTTTTCACTCATTTTTGAGATGAGTTCCATAACCGACAAGCTGATCACAACATGAAACACTTTCTGTTCAAAACCTGTAGACTGCCATTTCTTGTATTCCTTTTCTGCGTTGTCACCGCCATTAGCACGTCCCCCGCATTCTCGGTTGAGACTGCGGGAGCACCTTCAGTTAAAGCGGTGGAACAGGTCACAGGCAGCGGGAATGTAAATGCAGACCTCGCCGTAATGAGTGATGAACAGGTGCGCAGTCTGCTCAGCAAAGAACTCTCTGCCAGAGCCACCGCAGCTCAATCCCGGAAAAAGAGCGGCGGCCTGGTTGAGAAATTTGCCGCATGGCTCCATATTCTCGACAACAGTGATGATGCGGAGAAGAAAACATCCACCGGATTTATTGCCCGGACACTCCAGATCCCCCACGACTATCTTGTGCTTGCAAGGCATATCGGGAATGGAAGCTTTGGACGTTTTCTTCTCACCTGCACTCTGATTATTCTTGTATTTGCTGCCGCCTGGGCCTGTGAATTTTTCATGCGGCGCTTCACTGCAAAATTCAGGAAACAGTTTCAGGAAAAGGCCATTCCGGATCTGGACGGTCCCATGCGTTTTATTGCCGGCCTGATGCTGGCCATCCCTGCAGGTATCCACCTCCTGATCTTCAGCACCACCGCCCTTCTGTTCTTTTTCATGCTGCCGGTGAGCAGTCATCCTCCTGCCCAGTATCTTTTTCTCTCGGCACTCTTTACGCTCATTTTTTTCAGGCTAATCTCTCAGCTTTCCCAGGTTTTCTGTTCTCCCCAGTCTCCTGCCCTGCGGGTTCTTCCCCTTGAAGATGACATTGCAAAGACCGTTCATAACGGGGTAATTCTTTTTTGCGGCTTCACCTTTTCTGCCATCATGCTGCTGGCACTTCTCAGGGAACTGGGACTCCCTCTGCTCAGCTTCCACACCACTGCGATCTTCCTGGCATCACTGATAATACTGATGATTTTCATTATGATCTTCAGAAGCCGTAACTATGTTAAAAACCGCATACTTGAAAAGAGTGAACAGAACAAAACGCGGAACTGGGTTGTTGAACAGTTTGCACAGTTCTGGCATATCCCGACCCTGTTTTACTTTTTTATGATCTGGCTTATCATGGTTGGCGATATGCTCGCCGGTGTACAACGCGGCAACTCCGCCTTCCTCATGAGTCTTATGATCCTGCCGCTCTTTGTCATCTTTAACGGCCTTGGCCAGTGGGTGGTCCGACTTTCCATAAACACCCTGCAGATCTCCAGCCCTGCCCGGGATGACAGTGACAACGAATCAATGAAGGAGCAGAAAGCCCTGGCCGAAGAGAGGGAGAGAAAACTGTATGTCACCTCATCCCGTATCATGAGTCTTGCCATCCTGGCAACGCTTCTGGTCTGGGTACTCAGCCTCTGGGATGTCCACATACCCTATGCCACCAATATAACCAAAGCGGTTTTCGAATCACTTATTGCCATGGCCCTTGGCCTGACAGTGTGGCGTTTTGCCTCCAGTTATATAGAGAAAAAGATGCAGGAGACAATTCCTGAAACAGACGAAGAGAACGAAGGGGATGATGAATGGGGAGCAGCTGCCTCCAGAGGAAGGAGTTTTACCATTCTCCCCATGTTGCGCAAGTTCATTGCCACCACTCTTCTGACCATGGTTGTCCTTGTTGTTCTTTCGGCCATTGGCGTGGATATCGGCCCCCTGCTCGCCGGTGCCGGGGTCGTTGGCCTGGCCATTGGTTTCGGTGCTCAAAAGCTTGTCAGTGATGTCTTCTCCGGATTTTTCTATCTCCTCGACGATGCCTTTCGGGTGGGCGAATATATTCAGGCCGGATCGGTATCCGGTGCTGTTGAATCGATCACCCTTCGTAATGTGATGCTGCGTCACCATCGGGGTATGCTGCAGATCGTCCCTCACAGTGAACTCGGTTCCATCACCAACTTTATGCGGGGCGGAATCATCGTCAAATTCAACCTTGAATTTCCCTATGATGCCGATGTGGACAAGATTCGCAAAATAATCAAGAAAGTCGGCAAGGCCATGCTCAACGATGAAGAGTTCGGCAAAGATTTCATTCAACCGGTCAAATCTGCAGGTGTGCGTGAGATTACTGCTTCGGTCATGGTTATCCGCGTGAAATTCAAAGCACAGCCAGGGACCCATTTTGTGATCCGCCGTGAGGCATATCGGAGAATCACCGAAGCCCTTGCCGCCCAGGGAATTCATTACGCCCATCGCAAAGTTATCGTGGAGATTCCGGAGCAGGAAAAACAGAACCTGCCGGAGAATCGCCAGAAGCTCCTTGAGGCCGGTGCTGCTGCCGCTCTTGCCCAGCAGGAGGCCGAAGAAAAACAAAAAGGAGCCTCGCAGGACAGGCCCTGACCTGAAATAACCGCTATACAATTGGTCGAAAGCGGGATACCATTACTACGTTTATCCTGACGAACACAGTCCGTCAGGATACCGGGGCGTACCTGCAGACGACGTGATCCGCATGGTGATACCAGCTCTTCACGGAAAAATCGTACTCAACACCGCCCATCACTCAAGTACCTGATTCTTTTC
>JAMOMO010000015.1 GCA_027067035.1 Desulfobulbaceae bacterium | reverse complement strand
CAGGGGAGATTTTTTTCTCACCTGCACAGTACCTGCCGGATATCCGCCCGGCTCCGATGTGGCCAATCTCTCCCTGCTGGGCTACAAACCTGAAGAGTACTATACAGGGCGTGCACCTTTAGAGGCTGCTGCAATGGGAATCGAGCTTGCCGGGGACGAGACAGCCTTCCGCTGCAACCTGGTCACCTTGAACAGGGAAAATGATGACACCGTTGGGATGCTTGACTACTCTGCAGGCCACATAAGCAGCGAGGAGTCACAACAGCTCCTGGAGAGCCTTGAACAGGAGTGCAGCAGTGACAGATTTCATTTCAAGGCCGGAATCAGCTATCGCCATATCCTGGTGGTCAGGGGTGATTACCCGGAGTTCAACACCGTCCCGCCCCACGATTATATCGAAAAAGATGTCACAGCTCCCTGGCAGCGTTATATGGCAGATCCGGAATGGAAGGGGCTTCTCGACAAGGTGCTGAAGGTCCTTGAAAAACATCCCGTGAACAGAAAAAGAATCGCAGCCGGACAGAACCCTGCAAACGGCATCTGGCTCTGGGGGGAAGGAAAACTCCCCTCCATGCCCACAATCATGCAGCGCTTCGGCCTCACCGGCAGCCTTATTTCAGCAGTTGATCTCTTAAAAGGGCTCGGCGTCAATGCGGGCCTTGATATCCTCAACATCCCCGGAGCCACCGGTTACATTGACACCAACTACCGGGGGAAGGCAGACGCGGCCCTGAAGAGTCTTGAGAATCAGGATTTTGTCTTTGTTCATGTGGAAGGGCCGGACGAGGCAGGTCACCAGGGCCTGCTCAAAGACAAACTCCAGGCAATCGAAGACTTTGACGCCAGAATAGTCCGCCCCATAGTGGAGGGGCTTCGCAAGCGGGGAGAAGAATTCAGGCTCATTGCCACCATGGATCACTACACCCCGCTCTCCATGCGCACTCACACCGATACTCCGGTACCCACCATCCTCTATGATTCACGGGAACAGGAACCGGGCAGCGGCCAGATTTTCACGGAAGAGGCAGGTGATGCCGCAGGAAAAGAAGCCGGAGGCACTCTTCCAAGCGGTGAGGCCATGATGAAAAAACTTCTGCGGATCAGATGATGACAGCTCCAGCCCACCGCACACCATACAGAGTCATCTATGGCGACACGGATGCCGCAGCAGTTGTCTACAATGCCAATTATCTGCGTTTTTTTGAAATAGGCCGCACCGAACTTATGCGGGAGAAGGTTTGCAGTTACCGGGAAATTGAGGCACTTGGCCTGCTCCTGCCGGTCACCGAATGCTTTGTCCGCTACAAGGCCTTTGCCTGCTATGACGATCTGCTCCAGATTGAGACACGACTGGTCTGGCTCAAAAAGGTCAGCTGTAAATTCTCCTACCGCCTCCTCCGGGAAGACCCGGAAGGTGGAAAAGAAAAACTGATCGCCAAAGGCTACACCATCCATGCCGCAGTCAGCAGAGAAGGGAAATTAAGCCCGCTGCCAGGCGAACTTATCCCCCGCCTCCAGGCACTGCTTCCAGCTGCCGAAGAATAAATCTCCCCACAGAGGCCCCTGACAGTCATATTTCTTCTTGACACAATCAGAATATCAGTCTATATTGGCGCTCGCAACGCGGGGTGGAGCAGTCTGGTAGCTCGTCGGGCTCATAACCCGAAGGTCAGAGGTTCAAATCCTCTCCCCGCTACCAAATACAAAAAGGGGTTAAGTCATTTGTGACTTAACCCCTTTTGCTTTGGTGTCCACTTTTCATGAAATCATCTTCAGCAGGGATATGCTGATAGTCTCCGCGTACTCTTCCAGACTTTCCATCGGACAGTTTTCAGGGCGGACCCGGTCCATCACCGGGGCAAAAAGAAACCGTGAAGCCATGGTGGCGGTCAACAGCGGTCCAAGCACTGTCGGAGAGATAACGCGCCCCCCTTCGGCGACAAGGGGCCGACATATTTCCTTCTCCATGATTGCTATCATCATCTGGGCCCAGCTTGCCTTGTGCTCTATAATCTCCGGATCATCATGGGGCAGCTCATTAATGGTCACCAGCAGATAATCCTTGTAGGCATCAAAAAAAATCACTGTTCCATAAATGAAATGTTCGAGTTTTTCCTGCAGCCCCCCCTCTTGTTCCAATTCCATCCTGGCAATTTCAAGATACTTGGCATAAAAGGTGTCGAGAATTTCTTTGAGCAGACCTTTCTTGGAGCCAAAAAAATAGTTGATCATGGCCAGATTCACGCCCGCCTCAGACGACAGCTCACGCAGACCGGTTCCGGCATAACCGTGACGGGCAAAGAGTTTCACGGCAACACGCACTATTCTCTCTTTTGACCCTGCTGCTTCCTGTTTAGTGTTGACTTTTTTACCCATGCCTGTATTGTTGAGGGGCTGTTATATAAACGTTTGTTTAAGACTCCGGGTATCATAAGACCAAATTTTCCTTTTTATGTCAAAAGAATTGCCATGGGCCTGATAAAAAAACTTCAAATCATCTCCTTCTTCTGTCTATTCACTCTTCCCCTTTTCACAGAGCAGAGTTTTGGACTGACCCTGGAAGAGTGTGTGAGTCTGGCCCTCAGCAACAATCCGGACCTTCAGAAGCAACAGTTAAACCAGGAAGCTGCAGCCAGCAGCGTCAAAGAGCTGAAATCACAAAACTACGGAAAGATCAGCGCCCTGGCCTCCTACACCCATTACAACCTGCCGCGCACCCTGGTTCCAATGACTCCGGCGGCCATGCTCACCAGTCCAACCGGTGTGGCAACCACAGAAGACCTCTCCATTGCAGGTATCAGTTATGAGCTGCCGCTGTTCACAGGATTTGCCCAGACAAGCAGCGTCGAGGTGGCCACACTGCAACGGCAGATGACAGAAGTGGCCTTCAGGCTCAGCCGGGAACAACTCATCTATAATGTCAAAAGCCTTTATGTCAGCGTCCTTTCCCTGCAGTCTCAGGAGGCTGCCCAGGAGACATACATACAGGCCCTGGAACGACTCTACAAGGACATAAGTCTTGAGCTGAAACTGGGGAAACGGGCACGGGTCGACCAGCTCAAGGCCGCAGCAGATCTTGAACGTGCCAAAGCGCAGAAGAGCCAGATTGCCTCTTCTCTCACCATCGTAAAGGCAAGCCTGGCCAGCCTTCTGAATGTTCCCGAACTGAGTGATTTCCAGGATATTCCCATCACTGTTGAGAATGCAACCCCCCGTGAATCCACCTTTTCCGGTCAGATCAGGGAACTGCAGCGCTACCATTCGGCTGAACTCGAAGTGATGAAAAACGAGAAGCTCATCAAACAGAGCGACGCCGCTCTCTACCCTCAGGTCGGTTTCAATGCCTTTTATGGCCAGAACTTCGGTCCAAACGACAGCAGCAACCCAAAACCCGACGACTGGAGCAATGAAGAAGTCTGGCAGGCCGGGCTGACACTCAAGTGGGACCTCATTGATTTTGGAAAGAGAAGCTCCAGCAGGCAGCGGGCAAAAATTGCAAAACAGCAAAGCCTCCGGAACCGTCTCAAAACAGAACTTGAACTCAAACGTGACTTCACCGAAGCCGTCACCAGAATAAACACTGCCATCACCGAATACAGCAGTGCAAAAACAGAGCTTGCCATGACCCGGGAAACCGTGGCCATTGAACAGGTTCGCTTTGACAGGGGAGCTGCAGACCTCAACGATCTCCTCCAGGCCAGAGCCAGAAACCAGCTTGCTCTGAGCCGCTATATAACCGCCGGATACACCTATGAAAATGCCGGATTTTACCTGGACTATCTGCTTGAGAAGGGAGAGACAAAGTGAAAAAGATCATCACCATCCTGCTGATCGCAGCCCTGATATTCGGGGCCGTGGTTTTGATGAAAAAACGAAAAAAGAGTATTGCTGAAACTCCCACGGCATCCACTCCAGCATACATGGTCAGAACCGTGACTGCCCAGCCGAGAGATATCCGGGAGAGCAGCAGTTTCCTGGCACAGCTTGCCGCTGTAAACAGGGCCGCGATTTCTTCAAAACTTTCAGGACGAATCAGTGAGATTCTGGTGAGCGAGAGCGTGAAAGTGCAGCAGGGTGACCTGCTGATACGAATTGACGACACGGAAATTGTGACAGCCATCAACGGCCTGAAGGCACAACTCAGTGCCGCTGTAAAGCAGAAGGCATATACCGCAGCTCAATATGAACGAAATCTCGCCCTGTTCAATGCCGGCGGCCTTGCAAAGGAAAAACTTGATGCTTCTGAAGTATCCCGCAGCACAGCTTCTGCTGCTGTCGAGGATCTGCAGCAGAAGCTGAAAGGCCTCGAAAATCAACTGGATTATCTCAACATCAGGGCGCCTTTCGACGGCATTGTGGGCACAGTTTTCCTCCGCCGGGGTGACCTTGCCGCGCCCGGTAAACCGATTCTCAGCCTCAACTCTCTGACACAAAAACTCACCTTCAGCTTCATGCCGGGAAAAGCAGCCATAGCAGTGGGACAGCAGGTACTGCT
>JAMOMO010000014.1 GCA_027067035.1 Desulfobulbaceae bacterium | reverse complement strand
AGCCGCAATCTTTTGTCGAGTATTTTCATCGATGAAAAAGACATGAATTCGTTCTTCCTGAATCAGCGGGCATTCGTTGCTGATCTTTTCTGTCAATGCCCCGTGGCAGGGAGTTACCCATTGGCCGGTTAAAGAACCGACGGGGCCCGGTTTGAGTGTTACTGTTCAAGTCCGCCGATACACATGTATTTTATCTCAAGATATTCCTCTATCCCATACATGGACCCTTCCCTGCCGATACCTGATTCTTTCATACCTCCAAAAGGAGCGGCCTCCGAGGAAAGAATACCAGTATTTACTCCAACCATACCATATTCAAGTGCTTCTGTGACACGCCAGCAGCGTGCGAGATCACGACTGAAGAAATATGAGGCAAGACCGTACTCTGAGTCATTGGCCATGGCAACCCCCTCTTCCTCATCCCTGAAAACAAAGAGAGGGGCAACGGGTCCAAAGGTCTCCTCCGTTGCTATTTTCATCTCCTTTGTCACATTCATCAGAATGGTCGGCTCAAAGAAATACCCTCCCGCAGAAGACCGTTTTCCACCGGCAAGCACAGTTGCCCCCTTGTCACAGGCATCCTTGATCTGATCCTCCACCTTCATCACTGCATTCATATCAATGAGCGGCCCCTGATTCACATCAGCATCAAATCCGGAACCGACACGAAGCTGCTCCTTCACGGCAACGGTCAGTTTTTCAGCAAATTCCTGATACACCCCCTCCTGAACAATGAACCTGTTGGCACAGACACATGTCTGGCCGGCATTCCTGTATTTGGAGGCAACGGCATCCACAACAGCCGCATCGATATCGGCATCATCAAAAACAATAAAAGGGGCGTGCCCCCCCAACTCCAGTGATATTTTCTTTACATGTTCACTGCAGGCTGCCATGAGCTGCTTTCCAACCGGTGTTGAACCGGTAAAGCTCAGCTTTCGTATAACGGGACTGCCGGTCAACTGGGCACCGATTTCACGGGCCGCACCGGTGATAACATTCAAAACGCCTTTGGGAATGCCTGCTCTATGGGCAAGTTCAGCCAGGGCAAATGCTGAATACGGTGTCTGGGCGGCAGGTTTGACAATTATTGTACACCCGGCAGCAAGCGCCGGTGCCACCTTTCTTGTGATCATTGCGGAAGGGAAATTCCAGGGAGTAATTGCAGCACAGACGCCAACAGGCTCCTTTAAAACCACAATTCTTTTTCCCTTCTGTGACATGGGAATGGTATCGCCATAAACCCTTTTTGCCTCCTCAGCAAACCACTCCACATATGATGCCCCGTAAAGCACTTCACCTTCTGCCTCCGCCAACGGTTTTCCCTGCTCGCTGGTCATGATACGCGCCAGGTCCTCCTTGTTGGCCAGGATGAGATCAAACCACTTTCTGAGGTAAACGGAACGTTCTTTGGCGGTGAGTTTCCTCCAGAGCTGATACGCCTCTCCCGCTGCCTCAATGGCAGCCCTGGTTTCCAGAGTACTTACTGAAGGAACAGTTCCCAGAAGAGTGTTGTCTGCGGGGTTGAACACTTCAATTGTTTTGTCAGTACTGATCCATTCACCATCCACATAACATTTCTGCTTGAACAAGGAGGAATCCTGTAATTTCATTTCATACCTCAACGAAGACAATGGAGTGAAAGACTTGGGTTTGCACATACAGTCTACCACAGGATTTTCAGGAAATCATCCGAAGAGTAGATACCATACACGCCTGCCCGGCACATCTTTTCTCGACAAGCAACCTGCTCTGGGCTACAGTGCTGGGATATTTTTCAGATCCTCAGATTGTCCTCAACAGGCATTAAAGCCGAAACAGTGACCATGCCAACTGCTGTAGAGATAAAAAAAGAGCCCATTCGCCTGAGTCAGTTCCTGAAGCTTGCCAATGTTGTCCAGGATGGACTGGAGGCCAAGATTCGAATAACAGAGGGTGAAGTCCAGGTAAACGGGGCCCTTGAAATACGCAGGGGAAGAAAACTGTTCTCCGGCGACATCGTTCAGATCGACAACATGCGTTTTCAGGTCAGGCTCCTGAATCCGTGATAAAATCCGGTAACGGAGAGTGCTGCATATTACCTTTTTCTCTTCGCATGGAAGCAGCGGTCCGGGTGTTTCTTCACCCTCTTTTCTACGGTATTACCGTGATCATGGAAGGGTCGCCCGATCCGCCTGGATTGAATAAAATTTCACAGCATGTTCCACGCCCCGCAATGCCCTTGTGTCACCTTCCAACACAGGGAAACTCCCTTTCATATCTTTGAAAACTGACTCTGTGATCAGGATCTGGCCGGATTCTGTTGATGCTGCAAGCCGCTGGGCAATATTCACGTCGGTCCCTATCACCGTGTAGTCCAGTCTTCTTGACGATCCCACGTTTCCATGAAAGACCTCCCCCCGGCTGATACCGATCCCAAGTCCCAGTTGATTGAAAACAGGTGATTTCTCCAGCCATTTGCAGCGCAGCTCTTCAAAGCCCTGTGAGAGCTCAACGGCGGTACACACGGCAGCCTCAGAAGGCTCCTCAAGTTCAATGGGTGCTCCAAAGGCCACAAGCGCCGCATCCCCCATGAACTTGTCCAGGGTCCCTTTCCAGGAAAAAGCCACTTCAGAAAACAGATCAAAGAACTGGGTGAGAAACAGATGAATATCTTTATGGGAAAGATGCTGTACCGCAAGGGTAAAATTGCGAATGTCTGCAAAAAGCACGGTAATTTCACGTACTCCACCGATATCCATTATGTTTTTACCAGAGCTGAGGAGTATTTCAGCCACTTCAGGGGCAACATACTGTTCAAAAAGTGCCTTGGTGCGCACATTTTGTTCCCGCTCCTCCATGTAAATCACATTTTCCAGGGCCATGACCGCCTGTCCACAGATAACAGACAGCATTTCAATATCTGATTGACTGTAAACAACTTCCTTTGCTGTCTGACTGA
>JAMOMO010000013.1 GCA_027067035.1 Desulfobulbaceae bacterium | reverse complement strand
CTCCAAGCACCTTATCCCTGCCAGTGAGGGGAAAGGAAATGGAGGCGGTGATTTCGTCACGCTGCAGATGTCTGGCAACTGGCGACTGTCCCTGGGTCTGTTTATTGAGAATAACAGGTTCACCGTGTTCATATACCCAGCCCGCAATCTGCTCACCGGACTTAATGGCAACTTCAGCAGCCACACTCTCCGACATCCCGCGTGATGCCACTACACGGAGACAGCTGTCTTCCTCCACAAACATCATCAGTGAAATAGTGGGTACATCAATCTGCAGTCCAATGGCTTCCAGGAGCAGTTCATACACTTCCTGCAAAGAGGTGGCGGCAATGAATTTTTCACTGAGTTTGTAGAGAGGCAGAATGGTCTTGAGTCTGGTTCGCTCTTCACGAAGTTCAGCGACACTGAGGCTCTGACGCACAGCTTCTACCAGTTCAACGGCGTCAAGGGGCTTTTCAAGGACCGTACTCAGACCACAGTTCATGGCATTGATCACCATATCCTTGTCAGTATATCCGGATACAAGGATCCCGATGATACCCGGATAACTCTGTCTGATGACCTCAAAGGTCTCGGCCCCTGTCATTCCAGGAAGCATCGCATCAACAATGACCAGATCAAAATGGGTGACCAGTGCCATTTCAACAGCCTGTTCACCACTGTAGGCACAAAATACTTCATAACCAAGATCACCGAGAGCCATCCGGCTCATATCGGCAATAAATGCCTCGTCATCTACAATAAGAATTTTTTGTGGGGCCATAAATGACTGAAACCTTGGTTCAATGTTTAGGTGGAGCCAGTAATTAGGAAAAGATATCACTAACAGTTAAGTTCCTGAATGATACCATTCGCAACCAAAGCTTTCAAGGAAAAGGCCTGGGGATTTTTATTATTTACAGAGGAAAAGAGAAATCGGGTAAGGTAATGAAAATTAGATTTAATTTGCTCAAAATTTTTATTCGTCACATTGCTTGCAATCTCTTTGCAGAATAGAGTATTTATATATTTTGGGCAGGACTCCATCATCCTTTGAATCGCACTTATTTATGGCAGCAGAAAGCAGAAAACCTTTGGCAGAGCGCATGCGCCCGCAGAGCCTGGATGAAATCGTGGGACAGCAGGATATTCTTGGCAGAGGAAAACTGCTGGAGAGTGTGCTCAGCACTGAATCTCTTCCCTCTCTGATACTCTGGGGACCTCCGGGAACCGGAAAAACCACCCTTGCACGAATACTTGCCCGTTCCACCACCGCAGATTTCGTCTACTTTTCCGCCGTCCTTTCCGGGGTTAAAGATGTACGTAAAATTGTTGCCCAGGCGACTGCCCTTCAGGAAAGTGAGCAACGGGGCACCGTTTTTTTCATAGACGAGATCCATCGTTTCAATAAAAGCCAGCAGGATGCCCTGTTGCCCCATGTGGAGAGCGGACTTTTCACACTCATTGGAGCAACAACTGAAAATCCGTCATTTCAGGTCATAGCGCCTCTTCTTTCACGCTGCCGTGTACTGGTTCTCTCATCACTGGAGGCTGAAGACCTCACGGTAATTTTCACGCGTGCCCTCACGGACTGCGACAACGGTCTTGGTTCCTTTGGGCTCTCT
>JAMOMO010000012.1 GCA_027067035.1 Desulfobulbaceae bacterium | reverse complement strand
GGAGAAAAGGATATGGGTCCTGTCCTTGACGGGGTGATCCTCGCTCAGGCACAAATGCTGTTCTTCCCCCTCTTCCAGCCCGAAGGAAACCTTATCCTTCTTCAGGCACGGGAACGCCCAGAATTCGACGACATTGCACTCATGAGCGATGGTGCACTTATTGCAAATTCCTTCATCGAAAAGGTTCAGGACAAAGGAAAAGGAATGTACTTTGTCGGCCCGGCCAAGCCTGTTATCACACCAGCCTTTGAGACGCTTGCACATGCCTACAACGCCAAATTTCACTCCCCTCCCATAAACAGCTATTACACATCAGCCTACGATGCTGCAATTATACTCTTTCAGGCAATTCATAACAGCGCAGTCGTCAATGATGACGGCTCACTGTCCATTGGCCGGCAGAAGTTGCGGGACACACTCTATAACACCAGAAACCACCATGGCGTCAGCGGCATCTTCAGCTGTGATGAATTTGGTGACTGTGCCAGCCCGCGCTTTAATATTCTGCAGCTCAGCATACCTGAATTAGGGGTTGAGGGACTGCAAAACAATATCAAATACTCACACCCAGGCAACTCTGACAGTGTAAACAAAGCAAAGTAGGCTCGTATTGCTGATGAGTACCCCATATAACCCCATTGCTTTCTGGAAGAATCTCAAAATATCGGCCAAATTCACCATAGGATTTGGACTGCTGCTGTTTCTCATATTCACCGTGGCAGCAGGTGCTTACTTCACCCTGCGCTATGTTCACAGAGCCGAAACGACCATTGAAAACAATCTTGAGGTCAAACAGCTTATCCTGGCAATGGATCGCAATCTCCAGCGGGCCAAACGGCTCCACAGCGACTTCTTTCTCAATTATCCTCAAATAGGAATACAGCAGGCCCATGAGCGTTACGCCCAGGAATCCATCCAGGAGGCGGCAAAAACCATTGCCCTCAGCACAAAACTCCAGAAGCTCCTCAACAGGCTGCAGGTCAGCTCGGTTCGCTCTGAGCACAACGTCAACCTGAGTCTTTATCTCTCGTCCGCCAGACGTTTTGCTGAAACCTCAATTCTTTCATTTGAACTCATAACTGACCTGGCCACCCCGGGAAAAGGTCTGCAGGATCAGCTGATATCCTCACTGGATTCTCTCAGGCCACTTCTCTCCGACTCTCCTGAACTCAACAGGCTTCTTGAAGAAATGATGACCTCGGTTCGACGTTACTACTCGACGAGACAGAGATCCATCATGCAAACCGTGTCCAACAAGGCCACACAAATCCTGGAAAGCGTTGTCACTGATCCCGCCATCAGTGAGGCAACTCAGCAAAAGATCAATATAGTCCTGACACATATCACTGCCACGGTGGCCAGGATGGTCTCAATAGATGAACAGATCAAATCAGTCTTCAAGGACTTTGCCCTTCAGGAAGCCAACCTGGCTTCAACGGCAGAAACCCTGCTGGCGCTGGCGGACAAAGAGGTGGAACGGGCACGGAAGAAGATCAACAACACGCGTAAAATCACTCTTCGAGTGAATATCCTTCTCTTCCTCAGCGGCTTCGGTATTGCTCTCGGTATCATCTGGCTGCTTCACAAAAGTATCACCACCAGAGTTCTGCAGCTGACCAGAACGGCCGAACTTCTGAGAGAGGGTGACTTGAATGTCACATTTGAGGATAACAGCAGGGATGAACTGGGAACTCTGGCCCATGTTTTCACCGCCATGACATCACAACGCAGTGAGGATATAAAACAGCTGCACAGGGTGAATCAGGATCTCATTAAAGCCCAGGATTTTTTAGAGGCCACTGTCGCAGAGAGAACCAATGAACTGCGGCAACTTCTTGAATTATCAAGCAGCCTGACCAAAACACCTGATTCAAACTCCCTGTACAGACAATGTACCTCACTTGGTAAAAAACTCCTCAAGTTTGACTTCTCGACACTCATGCTGCTGAACCCGGATGGCAAAGGGTTCTCAGTCAGTGACACCATTGGCTTTCCGAAACACACCATCGGGACGTTTCCTCTGGCGAAAAACCAGGGGCAGTCCAACTACGTTTTAAAACACAAAAAACCAGTCGCCGTGCTGGACTTTAAAACAGAGACACGCTTTGAAGTCCCCCCTATTATCTTCGAAAAAGAGATCACTTCAGGGCTGTGCACACCCATGATGATCGGAGATATGGTCTTCGGAATTATCATTGGTCACACCCGGGAAAAGCGCATTTTTTCAGAATCTGAGATTTCACTTTTCCAAAGCTTTGGAAATCAGGCTGCTGTAGCCATTGACAATGCCCTGCACATAGCCGAGCTGGAAAATTCCGAAAAAAAATTCAGAACATTTTTTGATAATGCCAATGATGCAATCATTGTTTTCGAACTTGAAGGCAGACTCCTTGAGGCAAACCAGGTTGCGATGGACAGTCTTGGCTACTCCCGGAACGAGCTCCTTGAACGACAGGTTTCAGATCTGATCGCACCAGATTTCCTCCCGGAACTGTCCGTTCATATTAAAGAGATTATCTCCACAGGAAAACAGATCTTTGAGAGTGCCCAGAGGGACAGTGAAGGAAGAATCATCCCGGTTGAACTGAGTTGTACGTTTTTTGAATTTAACGAAACACCTGCAATTCTGGCTGTTGCCCGTGATATCTCAGAACGGAAAATAATGGAGCAGGAACTGATCAAGATTGAACGACTTGAATCCATCGGTGTACTTGCCGGAGGTATTGCCCACGACTTCAATAACATCCTCGCCTCAATCCTGGGAAACATAAACCTGGCATGCCTGGACAAAGGCATAAACAAGGAAACCCTGATCCTGCTGAAAGAGGCGGAGAACGCCTCTATCCGGGCAAGGGGCCTTACACAGCAGCTTCTCACCTTCGCCCGCGGCGGCGACCCTGTCAAGGAAGTATGCTCTGTCACTGATATAATTCGGGATTGCAGTGATTTTGTTCTGCGTGGCAGCAATGTTTCCTGTCAATATCAATGTCATGATGATTTATGGCTTGTCGAAATTGATAAGAATCAGATCAGTCAGGTTATCCAGAACCTCATTATCAACGCCCGCCATGCAATGCCGGATGGCGGAGAAATTCTGGTGCACTGCAGAAACAGTTTGAACCCTCAGGCAATCAACTCTGCCGCTGACACGGAACGCTTTATTGAAATTACCATTAACGATTGCGGGGTTGGTATCCCAGATCATATCATTGACAAGATATTTGACCCTTACTTCACCACCAAGCAGGAGGGAAGCGGCCTGGGACTTGCCGTCAGCCACTCTATCATCACCAAGCATGGCGGCTTTCTCCTTGCCGAGTCAACACCGGGAACAGGAAGCACATTCACAATTTATCTCCCTGCATCCTCGGCATGCCAAATCCCCGACTCCGAGCCGGAACTGTCAAAGGATGAACCTGAGGCAGGCGGCGCAAGGGTCATGATCATGGATGATGACCCCATGATCATTCAGGTTACCCGGGCAATGCTGGAACAACTTGGCTACGATGTGGTTACAGCGGGAGATGGTGAGGAAGCCATCAGAATCTACCAGAAATCACTGGACAGCGGACAGGAGATAGATGTCACCATCATGGACCTCACCATCCCCGGCGGTATGGGCGGAAAAGAGGCCGTTAAAGAAATTCTGGCTATAAATCCTGCAGCTAAAGTGATGGTATCCAGTGGATACTCGAACGATCCAGTGATGGCCGGTTTTCAGGAATACGGATTTCAGGCAGCAGTCTGCAAACCGTTCCAGCTTCAGGATTTAAAGCGGGCAATCGATCAGCTGCTCAGATCATAGTTCCTCAAGCAACTGACTGATTCTTCCATGGATGGCCACTGTTGCGGTATCAACCTTCAGAATCCTTGGTCCCATGGAAAAATCCTTCATCCCCGCCTCCATAAATCGTTCAACCTCAAAATCCACCCAGCCGCCTTCCGGACCGATACCATACAGCACCCGCCCCTTTCTGTTGGCAAGACACTCTTTCAGACTGCTGGCCGATTCGGGATGCGCCACAACAAATGACTCATAGCCGTGAAGAAGCTCCGGGAGTGTATCTTCAACAAACGGCCTGAATCTGCGATGCAGATACACAGCAGGCAATCGGGTATCCACTGCCTGCTCCAGTCCCTGGATAAGGTGCGGTCGATACTCGGCCTCGTCTGTAATTCCAGCCTCCCAGAAACTTTTTTCCACCCTGTTGGCATTTATCAAATGGATCGCTCCGACTCCCAGGGCAGTCACCTGACTCAGAATACGCCTGAGCATGATGGGTCTTGGGAGGGCGAGCAGAAGATCAATAACAGGAGGAGCATCAGCTTCCGTGGTCAAATCCACTCTAAGCTCCACCATAAATGGATATTTTTTTACCATTGAGAGGATCTCCGCCCTTCCCCTCCTGCCATTGATCTCACCGACACGGAGGCTGTCTCCGGGACTGCTCCGTAAAACCTTCACAATATGGCGGGCCCGGTGATCCCGTAATGTCAGTCTGCCGCTGACAAGCTCATCTCTTTCAAATAAAATTATATTCATCAGTCTTTGAACTCTTTCTTAAAAATGGATAAACCAGCGGAGATACAGACGATCATAA
>JAMOMO010000011.1 GCA_027067035.1 Desulfobulbaceae bacterium | reverse complement strand
AGGATCCGTGAGGTGGCGCCGCGGTCCGGTGTCACCTGTGAGGGCAAAGATCTTATCAAACCAGGAGGCCGGGGTGATCACCGGATTGCCGCGCTGGCCCTTCCAGGCCGGTGCAATCCAGCGTTCTGGCTCCTGCTGAAAGGCCTGAATCAGGGTCTCGATGGTGGCCGCCTTCACAAGCGGCTGATCGCCGAGGAGGAACATGGCTCCGTCCGGGCTGCTGTCAAGGGCACGAAGTCCCGCCTGAAGTGAAGAGGAGTAGCCGTTTGCTGCGTCAGGGTTTTCAACAACAAGCGCGGATCCCGGGATGATACCGGATTGCAGCAGGTCACTGTCGGGGCCGAGCACAAGAATAAGCGGGGAGAGTGAGCTGTTCAGAGCTGTATCCAGTACATGCTGGAGGATGGGTTTGTTACGAAACGGCAGCAGCAGTTTGTTCTTTCCCATCCGCTGGGACCGCCCTGCGGCAAGGATGATACCCGGAAGAGGTGAGGAGCTCATCTTTTCAGGGTATCTTTTTCAGATAGTTGTAGACAGTGCACTTGGTGACGTCCATGAGCCCGGCAACCTCTTCCACCGCACCCTTAAACTGAAAGACGCCGTTATTTTTCATGATCTCCATAAAACGGGTTTTTTCTTCGATGGACATGGCTGCAGGCTGGGTGCCGATGGCCTCCACCGCCTGGCCAAAGAGGGTTCGCACCGTGTCCACGGCCGAGTCGGCAAAGGTCTCCTTGGAGGGGTAGATACCGCTTTCAAGATCATGGATAAAGGGCAGCAGTGCCTGGATGGCATTGAAGTACTGGGTGGTGTCAAGGTTGATGCAGAAGGCGGCAATCGGTTCGCCTGTGCTGTCTTTTATAATGGTGGTGGAGGATTTCAGGCATCTGCCGTCAGCGGTCACTGACTTGTAGTTGTGCTGCCTGTCTCCCTTTTCCGGGCTCTGTTCGAGGAGTTTGACCAGGAGGTTGGTGGCGGGTGCTCCTACTTTGCGTCCTGTTACATCACCCTTCATGTAGACCAGGGAACTCTGCAGGTCGGCAAGGTCGTGGATCACCACTTCGGAGTTTGGTCCGAAAAGGGTGTGCACCGCATCGGCAATCTGTCTCAGATTCTGGAAAATCTGCTCTTTTTCAGTCTGTTGTGTCATAAAAAATAAAAAAGATCACTTTTTCTTACGGTGTTCTTCCCGGTCGTTGTATTCTCCATACCATACTGCGTCCCGAAAGGCACGGGGGGATGTGTTTCCTTCGGTGGATACAAGGAGTACGATTGAATTCTCATCCAGACCGAGTTCGTCCCGCAGTCTGGCCGCATTTCCATCCTCTGCCTCCATGAGAAGGTGCAGGAGGCCGGTGGTGACGGCTCCGGATTCACCGGAGATCACCACGTCATCCCCTTTGAGAGGAGTTGCCAGAACCCGCATTCCGGTGGCAGCAAGATAGTCGGGACAGGAGACATAGGCCGCGGCATAGTCGCGCAGCAGCTCCCAGCTGATGGTGTTGGGCTCCCCGCAGGCAAGGCCTGCCATAAGGGTGTCGAGATCACCGCTGACCTTATGGGGTCTGCCGTCTCCGATTTTTGCAGATTTGTAGATACAGTTTGCCTTTTCCGGTTCCACGATGGTCACCTTGGGCATGTCGTCACCAAGGCTTGAGGCAAGAAAGCCCAGAACCCCGCCGGCAAATGAGCCGACACCTGCCTGAAGAAAGACATGGCTGGGCATTGCGCTGCCCCGGTGTTTCATCTGCTCCAGTGCCTCAACGGCCAGGGTTGCGTAGCCCTGCATGATCCAGGTGGGGATGTCTTCATAGCCGCTCCAGGCGGTGTCCTGTACTATCACCCAGCCGTGCTCCCTGGCCTTCTGCTCGGAGAGCCTGACTGCATCATCATAGTTGAGATCAGTGATGGACGCCTCTGCTCCCAGGGCCTGGATATTTTTGAGACGCACCGGGTCGGATCCTTTGGGCATATAGACCACTGCCTTCTGCCGGAGCTGTTTTGCGGCCCAGGCAACGGCACGGCCGTGGTTGCCGTCAGTTGCAGTGGTGAAGGTGATGTCACCGAGCTGTTTTCTGACGGCATCGGAGCGCAGTTCCCTGTAGGATATCTCAGAGATGTCTTTGCCGAGTCGTTGAGCCAGGTAACGTCCTATGGCGTAGGATGCTCCAAGCACCTTAAAGGCGTTCAGGCCAAAACGGGATGCCTCATCTTTCACAAAGAGTTTACCGATGCCCAGATATTCTGCGAGCTGCGGCAGTGCAACCAGGGGGGTGGCCTCATATTCCTCAAAGCCTCTGTGGTAGCTTCTTGCCTTTTCTGCCTCGTCGATGGAAAGAATGGCCAGGTCTGCTCCCTGTCCCGGCTTTTTGACGGCTCTGTTAACGATGTAATCTATGGACATGGCCTTCCTCCCCTAGACTGCGGCAATGGCGTCAATTTCAACTTTTGCACCAAGGGGCAGGGCTGCAACCTGTACTGTGGCGCGGGCCGGAAAGTCTCCTGTGAAAAAACCTGCGTAGACTTCGTTTACTGCAGCAAAATCACCAAGATCGGTGACAAAAATTCCACAGCGAATGACCTCCTCCATGGAGGAACCCGCCTCTTCGAGTATGGCTTTGATGTTTTTCATGCTCTGCTCGGTCTGTTTGCTTACGTCCTCATCCATCTCCTTTGTTTCAGGGTTGAGGGGCAGCTGACCGGAGACATAAATGGTGTCGCCATACTTCACTGCCTGTGAGTAGGGGCCTATTGCTGCCGGAGCATTTGGGGTGCTGATGATGGTTTTAGACATAAGATATCTCCCTGGATGTGATAAAATGAATAATAATATTTCCTTTTTTATAATTTTTTAAAGTTCCTCTGACAAGCAAAAAACGTTTGGAGACGATATATTTGTCAGTAAAAATAAAAAAATACGGTCAGATCAGACTGTAATTCCATTCTTTTGAGGGGGAAGCGGCAGTGTGTCGGTTGTCGTCAATATTCTCTGAAATGTAAAAGAGAGTTGACAGAAAATTATACTTTTTGTAAAAAACATCATACCTGATGAGAGTTTTTATAAAAAATGACAACAGTGCCGTGAAGGGTGCTGCGTACACACATGGGAGTGAAATCGACAAAATGGCCACACTTGACTTTGATAAGATAAATGAACTTGCCGGGAAGTATGAACCTGAAATGACAAGATTCCTTCGTGATATGGTTGCCATCCCCAGTGAGAGCTGCAATGAGGAAAAAGTTGTGCTGCGCATCAAAGAGGAGATGGAGAAGGTTGGTTTTGACAAGGTCGAAATTGATCCCATGGGAAATGTTCTGGGCTATATCGGCACAGGTTCCCGTCTCATCGCCTTCGATGCCCATATCGATACTGTGGGTGTCGGTGTTGCCGGAAACTGGGATTTTGATCCCTATGAAGGCTATGAGGATGATGAGTGTATTGGTGGTCGTGGCACCTCGGATCAGGAAGGCGGTATGGCCTCCATGGTCTATGCCGGAAAAATAATTAAGGATCTTGGCCTTGCTGATGAGTATACCGTGGTCATGGTGGGAACTGTTCAGGAGGAGGACTGCGACGGTCTCTGCTGGCAGTACATCATAAAAGAACTTGGCCTCAAACCTGAGTTTGTGGTCTCCACCGAGCCCACCGATGGTGGAATCTATCGTGGTCAGCGTGGCCGTATGGAGATTCGGGTGGACGTCGAAGGTCGCTCATCCCACGGTTCAGCACCGGAACGAGGTGACAATGCCATCTTCAAGATGGCAAAGATCCTTCAGGAGCTGGAGGTGCTGCACACCGAGTTGAAAGATGATGATTTTCTCGGTAAAGGCTCCCTCACCGTCTCACAGATTTTTTACACATCCCCTTCACGCTGCGCTGTGGCTGATGGCTGCTCCATCTCCATTGACAGGCGGCTCACCGCGGGTGAGGATGCGGAACTTGCCCTGTCTCAGATTGCAGAACTTCCTGCATCAAAGGCAGCCGGTGCCAGGGTGAGTATGTACAAATATGATACTCCGGCCTACACCGGACTTGTCTATCCCACTGACTGCTATTTCCCTTCATGGGTTGTGGCCGAAGATCATCCTGCTGTTCAGGCAACGGCTTCTGCGTATGAATCACTGTTCAAGACTGCTCCGCACATTGACAAGTGGACTTTTTCCACCAATGGCGTGGCCATCACCGGTATGCACGATATTCCAACCGTGGGCTTTGGTCCCGGAAAGGAAGCTGAGGCCCATGCACCAAATGAGAAGACCTGGAAGGCGGACCTGGTTCGCTGTGCCGCGCTTTATGCCGCACTGCCGGGCGTTTATGTAGCGCAGAGCTAGGCCGGACTGATGGCGGAAAAACAGCTGGCAGTGATTGCCATCGGCGGCAATTCGCTGATCAAGCACAGTGAAAAACGCACCGTCGAGGATCAGTATATGGCCATCTGTGAGACCACCCACCATCTGGTTGACCTTGTGGAACAAGGCTATCAGCTGGTGATCACCCATGGCAACGGCCCGCAGGTGGGTTTTATCATGCTGCGTTCTGAAATTGCAAGGGAACAGGTGGGGCTGCACATCGTGCCTCTCAGTTCCTGTGTGGCGGACACT
>JAMOMO010000010.1 GCA_027067035.1 Desulfobulbaceae bacterium | reverse complement strand
ACCAACCAAAATGGCAGTATTTTTTTCTGCTGTCATTTTAGCTGGCTGCGGGAGAGGAAAATAAGGTTGCTTTTCCGTTGCCGGTGGAGGTCCCGCAGTTCGAAACCATGTAACAGAACGAAGAAAAAAAACGTGCCGCTGTTTACGGGAACCCGGGTGGAATCTGCAGATATATGATATCTGTCCTCAGGCTTTTGCGGCGGAATCAGGGGAAGTTGAAAAAAACCGATACAGGGAGCCGCTGCAGGATGATGGAAGCTTTTTCCGGGTGGTGTTCAGTCCGGTGTTTATGTCACTCGAATGTCAAAACGCGGTGCCTTGAGCATACGCTGGATATTTTCTTTCAGATCGATCTGGTCCGGGTTTTCGGGGCTTTGTTCCATGAGTTTGGTGAAAAGGTCTTCCTGCTCGATGGGGTGGGTATACTCGGCAGGAGTACCTTCCGCAAGCTGGACATGAGCTGCCCAGGGGACGAAATAGTTTGTGGGGGGGAAACCGCCGCGTTCTGAGATGTCGATGTTAAGGCCTGCGATGTAGAGCAGGTTGCGGTCTTTGTACTCGGCTCCCCGGCGGATTGATTTGACCACTCTTGAGAACTCAAGCTGGACATTGGTTTTTGCCGCCCGCAGTGACGGGTATTTGGCGCTGACTATATCCGGCATGAATTCGATGAGGTTTTTCTCCAGCAGGATGGAGTCGTCGGTTTCGTGGAAGTTGACCTTGAAATAGAATAGATCAGCTGTGAGCCATTTTCCTATGCTCTTTTCCTGGCCCTGTTTCCATTGGTACCCAGCCGAATCAAGGCGATTTTTGAAGGTCTCCGAAATCTCGTAGGTCTGTGTGGTGCTTGCCGCTTTCACCGGGCGGATGATCCCCTGGTTATCCTGCTGGACCATGTTGGACAGTTTGAGAACCAGTCCCTGTTCAACGGGGTGGGAACCGAAGTCAATGAGGGAATTTTTGGTGGTGAGGAGGCAGCGTCCGTTTTCATCCTGCCAGAGAAAGGTGCGGTCGCGGGCAAATTTGTAGCGTTCAAGATAGGGGGCGATCACATGGGTGAGCTTGCCGCATGAGACACAGGTGTTGTTTCCCGAGAGCTGCGGTCTGTGGTAGGTTCCGTACTCTCCGGTGTCCGGGTCGTAGCCCACATGGCTTGCCTGGACAATAACCAGATCGTCTCCGTGGTGGGAATGCGGGCCGTGACGGTTAACGGCCAGCATGCCACCGACCCGGCCATGGTTAAAGGGGAAACTGCCGAAATGTTTGGTGAGCAGGATGATGGGCAGGCCCTGGTTTTCATCGGAACAGAAGGCGCGGGAAGGAATTATATAGTCCTGTTTGAATCCCAGTTTTTTACAGAAATTATAGAGTCTCGGAACGAATTCAGGATAGGGGATGGCCAGGCCGTCAATCTTGAAAGGAGCAACTTCTTTTACGATAAAGGGTTCCCAGTATTTGTTGAGCATTGTATGCCTCTTCCGAAGTGAAATTAATAAGTAAACAGGTGTAAATCAGTTTCTGATCAGTGTCGAATCTCACGCTTTGCTCCTTCCCTCAGGAAGAAAAACCTGAGGATTGGCAGTAATCAGCAAAACGTTGTGTAGAACATGCGGCCAGAGTAGATTCGCAGTGCGTTCGCTCTCAGTCTGCTCCAGACAATAGCTGAACCGCCATTCATTATCAAGTATTTTTCCTTGACTTTTTCGAGAGGGGAGCTTTTTGGATTTTTTGGTTCGGCCGGGGCCATGGAAATATAAAGAAGCTGCTGGAAGGAATGCATTTTCATGGCGTCCTTTTTTTTTAGGGGAGTCTCTGAAAAATTTTTGGTGCGAACATCGGATATTTTGGTATGCTCTTTTTGTGAAGACTTGGGGGTGCCGGTAATTCCGGCTGAGAGTAGACCCCTGGAACCTGATACTTGTAATCAAGTCGTAGGGAAAGTCATGGTGAATGCAGTATAATTCCCCGGTACCGGCTCCGGTACACCTTTCCCCTGTTAACTGTTTATGGTCCCCATTTCGGGAAAACGTGTGCCGTGTGAGGAAAATGCTTTCTGTTTCTGGCCTGACAAAAGTTTTTGATCAGCATCCTGTCTTTTCCGGATTCGATCTCAGGGTGCAGCAAAACCGCTTTGCCGTACTCCTCGGTCCGTCCGGATGTGGCAAGAGCAGTTTTTTTGATCTTCTCACCGGTGTGATTGAGGCAGAAGGCGGCAGTATAAGCTGGTTGGGCCGTGAGGTGGAGCATCTTGGTACCATAGCCGCCTATATGCATCAGAAGGATCTGCTGCTGCCATGGTTTACCCTTGCGGAAAACAGTCTGCTTCCTGCAAAGACCGCCGGGGAGGAGAGGCGGCAGGCCGCTGCACGCGTTGATAAGCTGTTTGTCCGGATGGGCATTGACGGCTATCAGGATCACTACCCTCACCAGGTTTCCGGAGGGATGCGGCAGCGTTGTGCTCTGGTACGGACACTGATGTTTGATCGGGATCTTATCCTGCTCGATGAGCCCCTCTCAGCACTTGACTCCATCACCAGAAAAAGCCTGCAGTCTCTGCTGCTCCTGCTGCAGAGTGAGTTTAAGAGAACACTGGTGATGATAAGTCATGATGTGGATGAGGCCCTGCTCCTTGCCGATGATCTGTATATTCTCAGTGCCCGGCCCATGCAGATAGTGAAAAAGATACGGCTCCACAGCCCTCAGCCCAGGCGATTTGACGATCCTGAACTACTGGCCATGAAGAGTGATATTCTGGAGACGCTGGAGGGAGATCTTGATCATGTCCCGGGCTAATCTGTTTGCTTTTCTGCTGCTGTTTCTACTGCTTGGTCTGTGGGAAGCCGGATGTCGGATTTTTGCGGTGCCGCTCTTTATTCTGCCGCCCCCCAGTATTATTGTGAGCACTGCCGTTCTCAAGGCGCCCCTGATCCTGCCCCATGCCTTCACCACCGGACTTGAGATTCTCTGTGGTATTGCCCTGGCCCTTGCTGTGGCAATACCGCTGGCCATGGCAATGTTTTCCTGCAGCTGGCTGGAAAAGGCACTGTCACCATTTCTTGTTGCATCACAGGCCATCCCGGTCTTTGCCCTGGCCCCTCTGCTGGTGGTGTGGCTGGGATACGGGATAGCGAGTAAAATACTCATGGCCTCCATCATCATTTTTTTTCCCATCACCGTCAGTCTGCTGGAAGGGTTTAAGAGCTGTGATCGTGAGTATCGGGTCCTCTTTCATCTCATGGGCGCAGGCTTCTGGCAGACCATGCGTCTGCTCTACTGGCCCTGGGCCCTGCCGCATTTTTTTGCAGGTCTCCGGGTGGGGGTGACGGTAGCCACCATCGGCGCAGTGATCGGAGAGTGGGTGGGGGCCCAGAGAGGGCTTGGGTATCTGATGATACAGGCCAATGCCAGGCTGAAGGTGGATCTTGTCTTTGCGGTGATTCTCTGGCTCTCGGTCATGGGCCTGCTGCTCTGGTTTGCGGTGGGCTGGCTGGAAAAGAGGTCCATCCGGCACAGGGGAGGGCAGCTTGCCTTTAATACAGTATAGGTATTTGATAACAAACCAACATATTCATTTTACAGTGGGATAACAGATTATGAAAAAACAACTGTCTGCATGTTTAATTCTTTGTAGCCTTTTTTTCTGGGTGAACCTGGCCTCAGCTGAGAAACTGACCCTGATGCTGGACTGGTTCCCAAACATTGATCACCTGCCCATTTATGTGGCACAGGAGCAGGGACTGTTTGCCGCGAAGGGGCTGGAAGTGGAAATAATCACCCCTTCCGAGACAGCAGATGGTTTGAAACTTGCCGCCTCTGGAAATGTGGATATGTCTGTTTCTTATGAGCCGCAGACCATCATTGCGGCAGCGGCAGGTGTTGAGGTGAAGGTGGTGGGCCGACTTGTGGAGCACCCCCTGACCACCCTTCTATTTCTGAAAGATAAGGGAATTACGGTTCCCGGAGATCTGGAGGGAAAGAAAATCGGATATACCGTTCCCGGTCTTATGGATATCATGCTCAAGGCCTTTATGTCCATCAACGGGGTGGAGAACTATGAGGCCATAAATGTTGGTTTCACCATTGTTCCTGCTCTGGTATCCGGCAGTGTGGATGCGGTTATGGGACCTTTTAAGACCTATGAAACCGTGACCATGGCCCAGCAGAATCTCAAGGCAGGCTATTTTGAACTGGAGAAGTGGGGCATTCCCGATTACGAGGAGCTGATTTTTGTCAGTGGTGCAAAGACCCTTGCCCGAAAGGAGACTGCCATCAGGCACTTTGTTCAGGCAGTTGAGACCGCCACCTCATTTATGCGTCAGCATCCGCAGGAGGCCCTTCAGATTTACCTCAAGGCCCTTCCTGAGGCGGATGTTCGTGTCGAGACCGATGCCTTTGAGCTGACCCTGCCCTTTTATGCTGCTCCTGGTGGATCTGATGTTGCTGCCTGGCAGAATTTTGCTGATTTTTCACTGAAACACGGCCTCATTGATACACCGGTACAGGCCGCTGAGCTGATCCATCACTGGTAAGTAGCAGGAGAGAGGCGATAATGAAAAACTATTACAGGGCACTGAGCATAGCAGGTTCTGACAGTGGTGGTGGCGCGGGGATTCAGGCGGATCTGAAGACCTTTTCA
>JAMOMO010000009.1 GCA_027067035.1 Desulfobulbaceae bacterium | reverse complement strand
TCTATAAGCTGTTTATAAAGGGATATCTTGACTCTGCAAATCCGGAATTGTTTTATGATCTGATCAGTTCTCCGCTGTGTGCCGAGACATCTTCTCCGGTTCTGGTCGTCAAAAATCTCTCTTTAAGCAAGAAGTGTGCACTGCTCTGCGCAGATAGTGTTGATCCCAGGGTTCTCGTTGAAAAGACCATGGAGATCCTGGGTGAGTCTTCTTTTGAGATCGACATTGTGTATTTTAAATTTCAGGAGAATAATCAGGTTCAAATTCTGAATCATGAAGAGGGTGGCAGTAATCTGCGGGAGACTGAATCCTTACTGGCTGAAGCGGGTAAAACGGTCGCTGCAACCACGGTACTCTCAGGTGCTCCAGAGCAGATTGGTGACTATTTGAAGGACTATGCCCTGGTGGCTTCCACCATGCCCCAGAGAAAGAGCATGCACATGTATGTGCTGGCCCACTCTCTGGCATCGGTACTTCTGGTGCGTGACCCTGCACAGAAACAACAATAAATAGTAACTCAAGAGGATTATAATGAAAATATTAGTCGCGCTGGATGGGAAATCCTATAGCAAAGGCATCGTGAAAGAGGTGGCCCGTCTCTCTGAGAGCACCCTTGCTGACGTGGTCTTTCTGGGTATTCAGGATTCGGAAAGCAAGGTGTCGCAGTCTCTGCAGATGGTTCTTCATGAGTATCAGCAGGACTTGTACAGCTATTTTAGACCGGATGAACTTCCTTATGCAGATTTCTCCCTGGAAAAATGGCAGAAAGTTGCCAAAGGAGACTGGATTCTGTCTGCCAGGGGAATGAAAGAATTCACACTGCGGATAAGAAGTGGTAATGTGGCAAAGGCAGTTGTGAGTGTTGCAGAAGAAATGGACTGTGACCTGGTGATTCTTGGCTGTGACCTGAAGTATGGCTGTGAATGGGATGGGGAAATGAATGTTCCGCTGCGCATTGCAGAAGATGCACCCTGCTCGGTTCTGGTGATTAAACAGAGTGGAAATACGCATGAAATTGTCTCCATCCTTGACCAGTCAGAGGTACACCAGGAGGCCATGGAGATGGTTAATCAGCTTGTCACCCTTCATAGTGCCGGGTTGAAAATCGTTGGTGTTCAGGAGAAAAATGAAGACAAAAAAGACCTGATAGAGCAGCGCATGGTCGAACTGCTGAAGTATTACAATGACCGTTCCGTGAGCGCCTGGGTAAAAGTAATTGACAGTGACATGGTGACAGACTATGTGACAACCTCCTCACAGAGTGCAATTATTGCCCTGTGGATGGGGGGCAGGCAGTCGCTTTTAAAACGACTCTTCTCTCACAGTATGGTGGACAAGCTTCTCAGCACCTCGCGCTCGTCAGTGTTCATTCTTCGGTAAAAGGTTACAGCTCTTCCGGCCGTCTCTCTGACTTGCACTCTGAAACAGCCGGAAGACTCTGTGGTGCAATCCGGGTCCACAGCGTATACTATAAAGCCCTGGATCCGCGACGAACACCCGGCAGCAGATATTGTATTGCAGTGCCGGTGAACGCTCACGGATTCAGGTGATGTGATTTAATTAATCGATGAATCAGGCCCCTTGAGGGAGCTGTTGCGGCCTTGTTATACTCTTCAGTTGCTCCGGTCCCGATGTCGCTGCCCGTCGAAAACAGGGCTTTCTTTCCATGTGGAGGAGTATCATGAAAATTCCCTGCTTGTTTAACGCCTGCACCATCAGGCAACGTCTGATTCTTATCAACAGTATGACCATCCTTTTTATTTTCACCCTCATCTCCGTATACACTTTCCAACTCATAGCTGTTGAAAACAATCTGATGACCATGGAGAAGGTTGATGACCTTTTCAATTCCATTCTTGGTCTGCGGCGCTATGAAAAGAATATCATGCTGAAGCTTGATGAGGATAATGTCGCCAAGGCAGGGAAATCCATTGATACAATAGGGTCTTACCTGATTTCCCTGGAACCTGATATAGAAACTGCAGAGGGACGGCGGCTTTTCAGCGATCTTGAATATGATTTTAAAAAGTATAAAGCAACGTTCAATCACTGGTGTTCAGGGACAAAGTGCCTGAAACAGTCACCTGGCAGCGTGGATTTCCGTCTTATCCGGCAGCAGGGACAGAGGCTGGTGGAATCGGCGGCAAAGCTTGCCAGACTGAACCGGATGACCATAAGTAAACGGTTTAAAACCATTCTTTTCTGGCTGACGTTTCTCCCGGCAATCATTTTTTCCGTTGGTGTTCTCCTGTTCTTTTCCCAGGTGAAGAATATACTTGATCGCCTGGGATCTCTCAAGAAAGCGACCAAGAGTCTTGCTGCAGGTGAGTTCAAACCCATTCCAACCACGGGATCGCCTGATGAAATAACCAGATTGATTCAAAACTTCAACCAGATGGGTGTCGCACTGGAGGAGAAACAGGAACAGTTGATTCAATCAAAAAAGATGGCTTCCATCGGTACTTTTTCGTCAGGTATTGCCCATGAGATCAATAATCCTCTCAACAATATATCGCTTTCAACGGATACCCTGCTGGAAGAGATTGACGACATGGATATGGATGAGAGAAAAGAAATATTAAATGATATCATGGCGCAGACAGAGCGTGCCAGTAAGATTGTGAGGAACCTGCTGGATTTTTCGCGGGCCCAGTCGTCGGAGATGCAGGCCTTGTATATTGATTATATCCTGCATGGCACCATAAACCTTATTGCCAATGAACTGCAGATCCATCAGATTAAACTTGTGAAAGATATTGCAGACAGGATGCCTCAGATCAACGGTGATCTGCAGCAGCTGCAGCAGGTCTTCCTGAATCTGATAATCAACGCTGAACAGGCGATAGGGGATAATGGTAAAATAATTGTTAAATCAGCACCGTTTGATGAGAACTATATCCGGACAGATATAATTGACAACGGGCCGGGTATTGTGCAGGAGAACCTGGAACAGATATTTGACCCGTTTTTTACCACCAAAGAGGCGGGTAAGGGAACAGGGCTGGGTTTGGCCATAGTTTATGGTATAGTAAAAAAACATGGAGGGTATATTGAGGTGGCCTCCACTTTGGGGAAAGGTACTACGTTCTCAGTGTACCTGCCAATTTACCAGGGAGAAGAAGACACAAACTGATATGACAAGCATTGCGGTAATAGATGATGAGGAAACAGCCAGAAAGATGACGGCCCGTATCCTGGAAAAAGCAGGATACACTGTTGAAACCTTCGGGAGTGGTGTCCCTTTTCTTCGCAAAATGGAGGAAGATCCGTTTGACATCGTATTCCTGGACCTGCAACTGCCGGATATGGGTGGGATGGAAATTCTGTCCCATATCAAATTCATCCACTGCTGGACACAGGTTATCATTGTCACAGGACATGGCACCATCGAAAATGCGGTTAATGCGACCCAGAAGGGTGCTTTTCAGTACCTCACCAAACCATGCAGGAGCCATGATATCTGCCTTATGGCAGAGCGGGCAGCCGAAAAGATATCGTTACATCGTGAGAATGACAGGCTGAGATCGCAGGTGGATGATCAGGGCCTGCTGCCTGGATTTATCGGCAACAGCAAGGCCATGCAGGCCATATTCGCCACAATCAGAAAAGTGGCTCAGGTGAACTGCAATGTGCTCCTCGAAGCTGAAACAGGCACCGGTAAACAGTTAACGGCTCAGGCCATCCATAATCTCGGTCCCAGAAAAGATGCCCCCTTTGTCTATTTCAATTGCGGTGGTTTTACTGAAGAACTGATCTGCAGTGAACTCTTTGGTCACGAGAAGGGATCGTTTACAGGGGCAGACAGCTGCAAGATAGGACTCCTTGAGTCTGCTGCAGGCGGAACCGTACTCCTTGACGAGATAAGCGAAATGCCGCTTTCCATGCAGGTGAAGCTGCTCCATGTCCTGCAGGAGAGACAGGTTCTTCGGGTGGGGGGAACCAGGCCTGTTGATCTTCATATACGAATTATTGCAGCCACAAACCAGAATCTGAAGCAGAGTGTCAAAGAGGGCAGTTTCCGTGAAGATCTCTATTATCGCCTGAATGTGGTGACCATTCGTCTGCCGCGGCTCAGTGAACGGCGAGATGATATACCCCTGTTGGTTCATCATTTTATCACCAGGGTGAACAAGGCCTTCTCAAGGGAGATTCGAGGCATATCACCCGAGGCCCTGGATCTGTTAATGCATTACGATTTCCCTGGAAACGTACGGGAGCTTGAAAATATTATCCAGCATGCAGCAGCGTTAACCGATGAGACCAAACTTATGCCGGAGGACCTTCCTGCCAGACTGCGTAAGGTTCAGCAGTGGGATGACTGTTCTGATGAGCTGATAGCCATGGAGGATATGGAGAGGCAGTATCTTGCCAGGGTCCTTGAGAAGACGGGGCATAATATTAAGGCTGCCGTAAGTATCCTGAAGATTCCACGAACAACACTGTGGAGAAAGATTAAAAAATATAATATTGCAGCAGATGAGAAACCGAAGGGGAAGGCGTAGGGAATGGATCTGTCTGTCATGGATGGACGTGACTCGGTACGATAAAAAATACCAATAAAAAAACCCCGATCAGAAGAATCTGATCGGGGTTTTTTATTTCCAGTAAAGGAAATCGGCGGTGACCTACTCTCCCACATAGTTGCCCATG
>JAMOMO010000008.1 GCA_027067035.1 Desulfobulbaceae bacterium | reverse complement strand
GAGCTGCCGTAACGTGTCTGCAGAGAGGAGAAAGCCTACTGAACAGCACGAATCTTCTCCAGCAGTCGGGTTTTATCACTGTTGTTCTGATACAGCTCGTATGCCTTTTTGTATGCCTGTTCGGCCTCTTTCGGAAAGCCCTGCGTCTTGTAGATATCGCCGAGATGTTCATGGATGTTCGGGTCTTTCGGCTCCAGGTCCAGGGCCTTGAGTATCTCTTTTTTTGCAAGATCCAGTTCTCCCATGCGGAAGTAGACCCAGCCGAGACTGTCCTGAATATAGCCATTGTCTGGTTTAAGGGCCATTGACTTCTGGATATATGACAGTGCTTTGTCAAGGTTGGTATTGGTGTCGGCCCATGTGTAGCCCAGATAGTTCAGGGCCTCTGCATGGTCGGGGTTTATCTCTAGTACTTTTTCCATTGCTGCAATGGCCTGGCGGCGTGAACCGTTCTGTTCGTAAAGAAGACCATATTCAAAGTAGAGCTGGGCGTTGTCCGGATATTTGTGAAGTGCCTCGTCAAGTAATGCGGCACAGAGGTCAAGTTGCTGTCTTTCCATATAAAAGGATGCCAGCAGTGTGTACAGATTCGGGCTGACAAGGTCATCGTCTGCAAGGGCCTCTTTCATGAGTTGAATGGCCTGGGAGTCAAGTCCGTCTTCCATGAGGATCCGTACCTGCAGATAAAGGGAGTCTTCAAATTTGTCGTCCCCCACTCTCATCGAGTGAAGAAGGTCCATGGCCATATCATCTTTATCCTGCTCATAATAAATAACAGCAAGCATATATGTTGCTTCAGGGATCTTTTGATCCATGGTCATGGGTTTGAGTATTTCTTCAGCCTTGTCGAGTTTGTCGGAACGCAGATAAAGTCTGGCCGTTATGATATCAATCTGGGTGGGGTCTTCGCTGTTTTTTCGTAAAGAGGCAAGGACCTGAAGAGCTTTCTTTTCCCTGTTCTGGAGCAGAAGGGTGTGGACCAGTGCCAGCCCTGCCCGAAGCTCCCCCGGCTCTTTTTTCAGGATGGAACGGTACAGGGCTTTCATCTTCTCCAGATCGTTCTGCTTTTCATAAAATCCGGCAAACTCCAGAACAAGTTCAACACTCCAGTTGATAGCAAGAGTCTTTTTGTACCACAGTTCGGCTTTCTCAGGATTTCCCTGTTTTGCCGCCAGTCTTGCAAAGTAGAGGTGGGCAAAAAGGGATTCGGGATTGATTTTCAGGACCCGGCCAAATATCTGTTCCGCCTTTGTAAACTGATTCTGTTCCGAATAGAGAAAACCCAGTCGAAGATAGAGCGTCTCGTCATCTGGCGACATGCTGATCAGTTCATTGTATAGCTCAATGGCTTTATTTATTTTGTTGCTGCGGATATAGAGTCGTGCCAGCAGCAGCCTGTCCTGAAGCTCTTCGGGATATTTTTTGATGGCAATGCGCAGCCACTTGGCAGCATCGTCATACCTTGCCATGCGGATCAGGAGGATGGGAAGCCTGCGGAGAATGGAACGGGATTCAGGATCACAGATCAGTGCCTTCTCAAAGGCCTCTTCCGCTTCACTGTAGCGTTTGTTGTTTTCAGCGTGACTTCCCCAGAGAAAGTAAAAGTAGGAACAGGAGCTGTCCGGGTGTTCAGCTGATGGAAATTTTTCCTCCTCTTCTGCAAAGAGGACTGGTCTGGCCGAAGTGGTGTCTTCTGAGTTGAGTGGCGCACAGGCACCGGTGAACAGCAGAAAGAGCAGCCAGATAGACAGGGTATGAGATGATGTTTTTATGATTTTCATTATGTTTTCAGAAGTGGCAGGACATGATTGAGAACTTCTCTGTGAACAGCTTCTATGGAAGCGGAGGCATCAATATGTTTAATACAGGGAAGGGTCAGCTGTTCAAACACTCTGGCCACTTTCAGTAGATAGTCTGCCTTCTCGAAGTCATTCAAGCTGTCGCCGCGGCCCTGGGTTATGCGCTTGATTCCTGTCTCTATGGGGGCCTGGAAGAGGAGGGCAAGATCAGGAACAGGGGCAAAGTCGTTGCGCTGTAAAATAATGTCAGGGTCAAGTCCCGCAGCTCCCTGGTATGCAGCGGTGGAGAGGTAGTAACGGTCACAGAGAACCGTTTTACCAGCTGCAAGGGCCGGTGCAATCAGGGTGTCGATGTGATCTTTTCTGTCGGCCAGAAAAAGTTCGAGTTCTTCTTCGAGGCTCAGTTTATGGCGATTGCTGTAGAGTTCTCTTATCTGTCTGCCGTATTTCCCGTCGGTGGGTTCTCTGGTGGCTAATACCTCAAAACCCTTTTTTTGAAGGACGGAACGGAGAAGCTCCAGCTGGGTGGATTTACCGGTGCCGTCGGTTCCTTCAAAGACAATGAGAAATCCAGGTCTGTTACCTGATGTCATACGTTATGCCTGCTTCGGTTTGTAATTATTCTTAGGCCAAGTTCAATGGCCGCTGTGAGACTGCGCGGGTCGGCAATTCCCTTTCCTGCAATATCATAGGCAGTTCCGTGGTCAACGGAAGTTCTGACAATGGGGAGGCCAAGGGTAACGTTGACACCATCCTTGAAGTGGAGCAGTTTGAAGGGGATGAGCCCCTGGTCGTGATACATGCATATTACAGCGTCATATTCCCCGTTGACAGCCTTGTTGAACACTGTGTCGGGCGGGAAAGGACCATGTAGGTTGAGCCCTTCCTGGAGGCCCGCCTTTATGGCTGGTTTTATGATGGTCTTTTCTTCTGTTCCAAACATGCCGGCTTCACCTGCATGGGGATTGAGTGCCGCAACGGCAATACGTGGTGTTCTGATGTCAAAATCAGTGACCAGGCTTTTGCAGGTGGTACGGAAAAGCTCAAGGAGCATTGCTGTGCCGAGTTTTTCGGGGACTTGAGCTATGCTGCAGTGTATGGTCGCCAGGGTCACTCGAAGGGAGTCTCCTGCCAGCATCATAACCTGCCGGGTGGATCCGGTGAGTGCTGCAAGCATCTCGGTGTGACCTGGAAAATGCTGGCCGCTGTTTTGCAGTGCCTCTTTTGAAATGGGGCAGGTGCAGAGCCCGGAAAAGAAACCCTGTTGAACTCCCTTGACCGCTGAGGTGATTGCAGCAGCCATGGCCAGTGCTGTGTCCCTGTTGAATGTACCGGCTGTAATTGAGGATTCCGGGAGAGTTGAGCTCTCGTAGACAGGAATAACGCCTTCCTTGAAATCGGCGGGTTCCCCCGGCTGCCATGGCAGAAGAGAG
>JAMOMO010000007.1 GCA_027067035.1 Desulfobulbaceae bacterium | reverse complement strand
AGCTGGAGTTGCCCATGAGATTAACACCCCTCTGGGAGTGATTCTGGGCTATTCCCAGTTGATGATGGATGATTTCAGTCCTGAAAGTGAGGAGGGGCAGAGTCTGCTGGTGATTGAACGTCAGGCCAAGGCCTGCCGCAAAATTGTTGCTGATCTGCTCAAGTTTTCCCGTCAGTCGGAAAGTGCCCGTGAAAATATCCTTATCAGTGAAGTACTTGAAGATGTGCTTGCCGTAACGGAACACTCTCTCAATATGGACCATATCCACGCCCACCGGGATTTTGACAGTAATCTTCCGACAATTGTCGGTGATACAGAGAAGTTGCGTCAGGTCTTCGTGAATTTCATCAACAATGCCCACCATGCCATGGAAGAGCAGGGTGGTGGAGATATTTACCTCTCCTGTCATTACGAAGAAGAGGCCAATCGGGTGGTGGCTACCATACGGGATACCGGGTATGGCATTCCCAAAGATGTTATGGCAAAGATTTTCGATCCCTTTTTTACCACTAAATCCGTTGGTAAGGGGACCGGTCTTGGGCTGTCGGTTTCCTACGGGATTATCCAGGAACATGGTGGCGTTATTGAAGTTGAAAGTCCGGCAAAAGGTGAGGATGGAGAATTGCAGGGTACTGCTTTTCACGTCAAGCTTCCCGTTGTACTGCGGGAGGCCACACCTGTAAGAGAATAGAAAAAGAATGTGCATTGCCGGAGAACGCCATGAGGGCGTAAACACATACCAGAGTGAAAAAATGAAACCGGGCCGCTGTTTACAGGAAAATAGATACATCAATATACATACTATCTATTGCAAGATTTTCGTCACGGCTTCAGGAAACTGTAATACGTTTGCCTACAAACAACTATTCAACAAGGAGATATCATGGCTGAGATACTAGCACTGGACGATGTACAGGATGCAACAGTACTGATTGGAAAAATTCTTACCAAGCAGGGGCATACGGTTCACTGCTTCACCGAAGAAGACAAGGCAATAGCCCACAGCAGGGAAAACAAGGTGGATCTGGCGATTCTCGATATAAAGCTTGAGAAGATGAGCGGTGTTGAGGTCCTGGGTATTCTCAAAGAAATCCAGCCTGCCATGAAAGCCATTATGCTGACCGGTTACCCCACGGTTGAAACCGCACGTGAGGCGATCAGCCTTGGTGCTGATGAATATTGTGTCAAACCCATTGATCGCGATGAGTTGGAAGAGAAAGTTGAAAAAGTCCTGAAGTCACGAGGCAAGAAAAGCGCCATGAGCGTCTAGGAAAAGGTGAGTATTATGAACAGTAAAGCAACAAACCTGGCGAGAGCCAAGATCTACCAGTTTCTTTCCACCCTCTATCGGGACGAAATTCCTCTGTGGCTCATTGAAAAGATGGGAGAGGAAGCCTTTCTCGGTCAGATAAAAAAGCTTCAGGAGGTCTGTACCATTCAGGATTTCTGTTCCGGGCTCAGCCGGATGTGCGGTACCGTGGAGTCGGCATCGGCAGAAGACGTCTTCAGTGAACTGCGTTATGAGTATGCGGATCTCTTTCTCAATGCCGGGAACAATCCGGCTTTTCCCTATGAATCCTGCTATACAACCCGCGAGCCTCTCGTTATGCAGGAGCCGGTTGTCAAGATGCGCGAGGTCATGAATAAGGCCGGATTGCATAAGAGTGAGGACTTTCTTGACCTGGATGACCATATTGCCGCTGAGTTTGAGCTGATGCGCTTTTTCGCTGAGCAGGCTGCCTATAAAGATGTCAAGCAGGAGACGGAATTTGATTTTCTGAGAAACCACCTTATGGCGTGGGTGGTGGAGTTTTCAGCAGTACTGACCAGTGCCGCCAGGACTGAATTCTATCGGGGACTGGCAGAGATTACCATGAGTTTTCTCTTCAACGAACGGATGTTCAGTTTCGCCATGCTCTCCAAACAGGCCACCGATGAATCCTATGTGTTTGTTCTGGAACAGATGAGTAAGGCCATTGCCACCCTGGAACTCGGTGATGACTATGTAACCCTTGAAGAAGGGACTGTTGCGCCTGAGAAGTTGAAAACCGTTAAATCACACTGCTTTATCTGTCTGGGACTCTGTGGTCAGGAGATAAAGGTCAAAGATAATATTATCACCGGCTGTAAAGGACTGGCCGGAGATCCCAAGGGTGCGGGAAGGCTTTGCATCAAAGGAGCCAATGCCCATCATAATACCTATTCCGCCTATAGGCTGAAGACCCCGCTGATCAAGGAAAACGGCAGGTTCCGCAAGGCCAGCTGGGAGGAGGCCCTGGACCGTACCGTTGATACCCTGAAAAGTATGGATCCCACGCAGGTGGGTTTCCATCGCGGCAATGATTTTAATAACTGGTGCCACGAGGCTGTGATGTCTGCCTACGGGACTCCGAACAAGGTTACTCACAGGCAGATGTGCGACAATCCCGCACGTATGGCCAACGAGAGCAATTTCAGTGAGAAACGTCCCTGGATTGATTATGAAAACTCCGAACTCATCATGCTTTTCGGTATGAATGAGCTGGCCACATCCGCGGGACAGCGCAAGGTTGCCAATCTGAAAAAGGCGGTCAAACGTGGCTGTAAACTGGTGGTGATTGATCCCCGCCGGAGTGAGACTGCAAACATTGCCTCTGAGTGGATAGCCATCAAGCCGGGCACAGATGGTGCCATGGCCATGGCCATGTGCTATGTGCTGGTCAGGGATGATCTGTACAATAAGGAGTTCGTTGAAAGCTGGACGTACGGATTTGAGGCCTTCAAGAAACGCCTGATGGGTGAAGAGGACGGAATAGAACGTACCCCCGAGTGGGCAGCCGAGATATGCGGTATCTCAGCAGGGACCATAACCCGTCTGGCACATGAGTTTGCCATTGCCGCACCGGCAGTGGGAACCAACAGCTGGACAGGAGTGACCCAGGCACCAAACACCCTGCATGCCACCCAGGCACTTGTGGCCATGAATGGATTGATGGGTACCTTTGATGCCCCCGGCGGTCCGTCAATTATCCGGAAGAAGAAGCTGGCCTCGGCGTGGAGCGATGATCAGGCCAAACCGCCAAACAATGCTCCCAAGACCAAACTGGACAAGGGCCACCTCTGGAGCGGCTGGATTCCTGCATATTTTGAAAAAGATGTGGATGAAGGCAGGCTCAAGGCCATGATCTGCTATTTTGGGAATCCGGTGATGTCCTGTGGCAGTGAGCCTTCGGTTAAACGGGCCATCGAAAAACTGGATTTTTCCTGTTCCATTGACTGCTATATGTCCAACACCACTGAACTCTGTGACGTTGTCCTGCCGGATTGTACGTACCTTGAGCAGAGCCGGGTGGTTGCCGACTGGATGTATGAATCTTTTATCTCGCTGTTCCAGCGTTCCATCAAGCCCATGTATGACAGTAAATCTGTTGTGAATATCTTTCAGGAGATAGCCAAGCGACTGGGCTATGGCGAGTATTTCAGCTGGAAAAATGAGGATGAGTTCCTTGAAAACCAGCTTCGTAATCAGGACATCACTCTGGAGGAGCTGCGTAAGGTGGGATATCACATCACCGACGAGCATGAGTACTATAAATATAAGGACTGGGGCTCCATGAATCCGCCTGCCGGGTACGGTTCTTCCGGAAACACCAAGACCGGGAAGTATAACTTTATGAATCCTCTGGCGGAAGAAAACGGTGTGGATGGGCTTCCCGACTACAAAGATCCATGGGAAGACTGGCCGGAGCTTGAGCCGGATGATGAGCACCCCATGATCATGGGATTCTTCCGGGTAATTGAGCATGAACACACCTCCACTTTCTGGAACGTGTCGCTGATGAAGGCCTGTGGCAGCAATCCTGTGTGGATTAATTATGTGGATGCCAAAGAGCTGGGTATCAGTGACGGTGATGCCGTGAGGGTCACTTCTCCCTGGGCGTCCATTGAGAGTGTCGCCAAGGTCACCTGGGGAATTCGCCAGGGTGTGCTTGCCTCGGCCGGCGGGTTTGGACATAAGTACGGCCTTGAAGGGGATCCTAAATATCCACAGTTCAAGGGCTTCAATACCAATACACTGCTCAGACCGAACACAAGCTGTAAGTGGACGGCGACACCGCCTTTGAAATATATCAAGACCAGGATTGAAAAAATCTGACAGGATCTGGACGGGAATATGACAGGATTGCAGGAGCAGAAATTTCTCAAGGTTTTCCAGAAGGTAACGAAGCTGACCTCCATGGTTCTTGACCATCAGCAGGTGATGGATACCATTGTCCGCAGTCTGCCGGGTCTCATGGCAGTGGATGCGGCAACGATCCGCCTGCTTGATGCTGAGACTGGTCAGTTTGTAATGGGCGCAGCCCACGGACTTTCTGAGGAATATCTCTCCCGTATCAGCATTGATAGCGATGAAACCATGGAGATGATTCGTTCCGGCTATCCGGTGGCAAAGACCGATGCGGATCTGGATGCCGATCATCATGATCAGCAGCTGGTGCAGAGTGAGGGGGTGAAATCCGTTCTCACTCTGCCCATCATCTTTCAGGACAATATCATCGGGATGCTGCGGCTTCTGACCCGGGATACGCGTATCTTTACTGCAGACGAGATATCCTTTTCCATGGCGCTGGCCGAGCAGGTAGGGATTGCCATTTCCAACAGCAGGATGTTTACG
>JAMOMO010000006.1 GCA_027067035.1 Desulfobulbaceae bacterium | reverse complement strand
ATAATGATATCCGGTTCTGAAGAGATGAAACAGAAATATCTTCCCGATGTTGCTGCCGGGAAGAAATTTGCCGCCTTTGGACTCACCGAAGCCAATGCCGGTTCTGACGCCTCAGGAATTCAGACCACCGCTGTGCTTGATGGTGATGAGTGGGTCCTGAATGGCACCAAACAGTGGATCACCAACGGCGGAGAGGCCCAGATTTATACCGTTGTTGCGATAACAGACAGATCCAGAGGCGCCCGCGGGGCTTCCATGTTTGTGGTGGAAGAAGGTGATCCCGGCTTCAGCTGCGGACCCAAAGAGAAGAAGATGGGAATTCGGGCCTCATCCACAACGGAACTGATCTTCAAAGACTGCAGAATCCCCAAAGATCGTCTCATCGGTCGCAAGGGCACAGGCTTTATAACAGTCATGAAGACCCTTGACTCATCCCGTCCTGGAATTGCAGCCCTTGGTCTTGGTATCGGCCAGGCCTGTATTGACGAGGCCACAACGTACGCAAAACAGCGTGTCCAGTTTGACAAGCCCATTATTTCATTTCAGGCCGTTCAGCATATACTTGCCGATATGGCCATTCAGCTTGAGGCCTCCCGGGCGCTTGTCTACGCAGCCGCAAAACATATTGATGCCCACCCCAAAGATATGTCAAAGGCCTCCTCCATGTGTAAGGTGATGGCAACTGATATGGCCATGAAGGTATCCACTGATGCAGTGCAGGTTATGGGTGGCTATGGCTATATGCGTGAGTATCCTGTGGAGAAGATGATGCGTGATGCTAAAATTCTTCAGATCTATGAAGGGACCAATCAGGTTCAGCGGAATGTTATCGGCCAGGAACTGAATAAAGAGTATTCTCGTAAATAGACACACGGGCAGAGAGATATGAATATTGTCGTTTGTATTAAGCAGGTCCCGGATGCCAAAGATGTACGTCTGGATCCGAAGACCAATACCCTTGCCAGAGAAGGGGTGCAGTCCATCATGAACCCCTACGACCAGCATGCTGTTGAAGAGGCGGTTCGTCTCAAGGAACAGCTTGGTGGCGAAGTCACCGTACTCAGTATGGGGCCGCCGCAGGCTCAGGACGTATTGAAGCAGGCTATCTCCTGCGGGGCGGATAAAGGGGTACTTATCTCTGATCGCGCCTTTGCCGGTGCCGATACCTGGGCCACATCCTATACACTGGCCAGGGCAGTGAAAAAACTCGGCAGCTTTGATCTTATTCTCTGTGGAAAACAGGCCATTGACGGCGATACCGCCCAGGTCGGTCCGGGGCTTGCCATTCAACTCGGAATTCCATTTGTCACCTGTATTCAGAAAATCCGCGAGGCGGGTGAGACAGAGCTTGTCATGGAGCGGATGATGGACGATGGCTATGATGTGCTTGCTGCCGGGTATCCCCTGCTGCTCACCGTTGTCAAGGATATCAACGAACCGCGGGTGCCCTCTTTGAAGGGCAAGATGAAGGCGAAAAAGGCGGAGATTATGATTCTCTCGGCAGAGGATGTTGGCGCTGATCCGCGCAAAATAGGTCTTGCCGGCTCACCGACCCAGGTGGTTGATGTTTTTCCACCACCACCTCGTGGAGAACGTGCCCTCTTGACCGGTTCCATTGACGAGCAGGTTAAGCAGCTGGTCGAAAAATTGGCTGTTTACCTATAATTTTCCGGAGAGAAGAGAGCCATGCTGAAAGTTGATAATGAGCTGTGTATCGGGTGCGGAGTGTGTGAAGACAACTGCGCCTTTGGTGCCATAGAGGTCGTTGACGGCCTGGCAGTGGTTGGCGATGCCTGTACCCTTTGCGGTTCCTGTGTGGAGAGCTGCGAAGTGGAAGCACTCACCATTGAAGGTGCGGAAAAAAGTGTTCAGGTGGATCTTGCCAGCTGGAGCGGGATATGGGTATACTGCGAATACAGGGCCGGCAAACTTGCCCCTGTCTCCCTTGAACTGCTCGGGGTGGGGCGGCAGCTCGCCGATGCCCGGGGTGTTCAGCTTGCCGCAGTCTTAATCGGCTCCGATACCGGCGACAGCGCAGATGTTCTCATCGGGCATGGTGCTGATATTGTCTATCGTGCAGATAATAAGGCCCTTGAGTATTTCACCGATGAGACTTACGGTGCCGTATTGACAAATCTCATCCGTGAGCATCAGCCTGAAGTGGTCCTTGCCGGTGCCACGGCAATCGGCAGATCATTTATCCCAGGTGTTGCCAATACCCTTGGCGCTGGGCTTACTGCTGACTGTACCCAGCTTGACATCCGCAGTGATGATGGTGCACTGCTGCAGACCCGTCCCGCCTTTGGCGGAAATATAATGGCCACCATTGTCTGTCCGAGTTCACGGCCCCAGATGTCGACAGTGCGGCCCAAGGTGATGAAAGAACTTGAGTTTGACGCAGGCCGTCAGGGCGAAATCATCGATATGGCACTTGATGAGGGAATGTGTTCCTCAAAGGTACGGGTCCTTGAATCGGTTATTTCTGAAAATGATGATGTGAACATACAGGAATCAGATATTCTGGTTGGCGGTGGACGCGGGCTTGACAGTGAAAAGGGGTTTGAACTGATCAGAGACCTTGCCAACAGCCTTGGAGCGGCCGTTTCAGCCAGCAGGGCCGTTGTCGATGCCGGATGGATCGGTTATCCGCATCAGGTCGGACAGACTGGAAAGACAGTTGCCCCCAGGCTCTATATCGCCTGTGGAATTTCTGGAGCCATTCAACACGTCGCCGGAATGCAGTCGTCTGAAACCATTGTGGCCATCAACCGTGATGAAAATGCTCCCATCTTTAACGTGGCTGATTTTGGTATAGTGGGCGATCTCTTTGAGGTCCTGCCCAAACTTATCACTACAATTGAAGGATATCGAAAATCATGAGTCTCAATGGGAAAAATGCACTGGTTACCGGTGGCAGCAGGGGCATTGGTCGAGCTGTCTGCCTGCGTCTTGCCGAAATGGGTGCCCATGTCTTTATAAACTATGTTTCCAATCCGGCAGCTGCTGAAGAGACCATGAAATTAATCACAGATAGTGGGGGAAGCGCTGATATTGCAGCCTTTGATGTCGCTGATGCCGATATGGCACAAAGCGCCATTAAGACGCTGATCAAGGAGGCGGGTTCCATTGATATTCTTGTGAATAATGCAGGTATCACCAGAGACGGACTGATGGCCAGGATGAAAGAGGATGACTGGGATATGGTGCTGGATACCAATTTGAAAGGGGCCTTTCTCTGTTCAAAGGCCGCGGCCCGTTCCATGATGAAAAAACGCTGGGGCCGTATTGTGAACATCTCCTCGGTAATAGGATTTGCAGGAAATGCCGGTCAGGTCAACTATGCAGCTGCCAAAGCCGGTATGCAGGGGCTGACAAAATCCATGGCCCGTGAATTTGCCACCCGAAATATCACGGTGAACGCCGTTGCCCCCGGATATATTGTCACAGATATGACACGTGATCTGCCCGGGGATATCCAGGAAAAGATCACTGCCGGGATTCCGCTGGCCTCTCTTGGACAGCCTGAAGACGTGGCGGGAGCGGTTGCCTACCTTGTCAGTGATGACGGGGCTTATGTGACAGGAAATACCATTCATGTCAACGGTGGCATGTATATGTGATTTACAGTCTTGCCTGAGTTTGGTAAGAGTAGTAGTCTTTTGTAGCAGTATTTGTGATTGAATACCCGGAGGATCCGGGATTCTTAAAAATAATAGAAAAATACAGGAGTTTAAAATGGCAATTGAACAACAGATGGTTGATATTATTGTTGAGCAGTTGGATGTTGATAAAGATAAAGTTGTTCCAGGTGCATCATTTGTTGATGACCTTGGTGCAGATTCCCTTGACCTTGTTGAACTTATCATGGCAATGGAAGAGGAATTTGATGTGGAAATCCCGGACGAAGAAGCTGAGAAAATTGCCACCGTCCAGAACGCTATTGATTTTGTAAATAACTTGAAATAAGTTTGTTTTTCGGAATTTAAATCCCGAGAAATCAAGAGGATACAATGACCAAGCGTAGAGTTGTGGTTACCGGCATCGGACTGGTAACCCCTTTGGGAACCGGCAAGGAAAAGACCTGGTCCGGTATTCTTGAAGGAAGAAGTGGTGTCGGTCCCATCACCAGGTTTGATGCATCAGGAATGGCCTCGCAGATTGCTGCCGAAGTCACTGATTTTGATGTCCTGGATCACTTTGACAAGAAAACCGCCAAACACCTTGACCTTTTCGTCCAGTATGGAATTGTTGCCGCCAGAGACGCTGTCACAGACAGCGGACTCGGAATTAACAGCAGCAACTGTAACCGTATTGGTGTGATTACAGGCTGTGGTATGGGTGGGCTGCCGACCATTGAAAAGAATCACAGCATCTACCTTGATCGTGGTGCCAAAAGGATCTCCCCCTTCTTTATTCCCATGGCAATTCCCAATATGCCTTCGGGGCACATCTCCATGCAGATTGGAGCTAAAGGGCCGAACCTGTCCCTGTCCACCGCATGTGCGGCAGGTACCCATGCGGTTGGTGAGGCGTTCAAATCCATTGTCTACGGAAGTTGTGATGTCGTTGTAACAGGCGGTACGGAATCGGTTATCTGTCCGCTTGGTGTGGGGGGATTCAGTTCCATGAAGGCACTTTCCACCAGAAATGATGCCCCTGA
>JAMOMO010000005.1 GCA_027067035.1 Desulfobulbaceae bacterium | reverse complement strand
GTCCATTGCGCAGCTCAAAAAGCAGCTCTTTTTCCATCTCGCCGACAAATATTTTGGGCCTTCCGGCAAGGGGACAGCTTATATTTTCAGTACGCAGCATGCGATCAACGAGTCTCTTGCCACTGGATGCCACCCCATCCTCCCAGGTGCGACGTACCCAACCGGTACCCACCTGTTCTTTTTCGTCCGGCTCCTCCACATGGGCAATAAAAAGCGACAGCTTGACAAAGCGGCTCAGATAATCAGTGAAACGCAGAGCAATACTTGATGCCAGATCTTCATTTATATATAACAGTGTCTTCAACATTTTCTCACCTCTTGAGCCGTTTAATCTTTGCTTCCGCCTTGGCAATAACTTCACTGATTTCCCCTAACTTGAAGGGCTTGGCCAGGAAGTCGAAAACCCCTTTATTGTACGATTCTTTGGCAGTGGCCATGGTTGCAAAACCGGTGATAACTATCACCTCAGTTTCGGGATATTTCTCTTTCACCTCACTGAGAAACTGCATTCCATCAACTCCTTCCATCTTGAGATCCGTGACCACAATATTAAAACGTCTCTCTTCCACCCGTTTCAATGCATCAGCACTTCTGGTGAACGTTTCCACTTCATAACCCTTCTTTTCAAGGGACGGCTTTAATCGCTTGCTCACGATGGGTTCATCATCCAGGATTAAAATACTGGTCTTTTCAGTTGACATTGCTCTCCTCCATTATTGTTTGAATTTCTTTAAAATATTGTTCTATTCTGGTGTCATTAATCATTTTGACATCCAGCTGCCGGGTAAATGCCACAAGCAGCCCCAGCAGAAACAGCCGTTTCAGCATACTTTTTCTATCCATCCGCTTCAGTCTGGCCACAACCGTATCCCCATGGAGCTCACAGAGGAAATCGTAATGGGATAGAATGGTGCCAAGCAGCTTGAGTCTGCGGGAACGCCTGGCCGTGTCAGTTACCCCGCCGGAGAACCTGAAATAGATATGATTATCCAGTATGTTCTCAGATATATAGGCATCGATCACGGTAAAATGATAGCCGAGTCGAAAGTTAATGTTTGTGTATTCACTTGATATAATGGCAAGATTACGTCCTACGTCTTCCGGCCTGCTGTTCCGTGTCGGTACTGTTCTGGTGAGACTTGACATAAAGCTGTTCAAATCCACTTTGGCAGGTGTCATATCCCAGATACCCGGCCAGGACATGCCGCGAAGCATTTCCTGCATGGGTATCGAGCTGATCTGTTCGGCACGTATTCCCTGTTCATGCTCCCCTTCGATCCCGCCGCCCACGTCAATGAGGATAAGATCAAGGGGGTACTCCCACAAGAGCTGTCCCGCCTGGGTATCCCTGTGGTGTGCGTGGTAAAAACTGATATCAATAATGGTCTCCACAGCCTTTTCATGGATAAACCTGGTGATATCATGGTAGGTTCTGCAATTACGCGGAGTAAAAGTATCACTTTCAGGGTCAATGAGATTTAAGGGCTCAATCTTCCGGAGAACCCGCCGCAGGAGGCGATATTCATACATCTCCTCAATGGGCTCTTCCTGAAGACTATAGTGATGCAGTTCCGGCACCAGCCCCTCATAGATAGTGAGACATTCCACATCCATGGTAATTTCACTGCCCTCCTGCAGCACTTTAGTACCATCTTCGGTATTAAAAAGAGCAGGCACCCTGAACTCCCTTGCCACCGTTGCCAGATGACCCGTAGTGGAACCAATATCGGTGATAAAACCTGCTGCCTTATGAATCACCTTTGCAAGTTGCGGTGAAGCATGCCGCGCAACCAGAATGGCTCCCATTGGAAAGTCATCCAGATTTCTCCCCGCATGCTGTATCCATACAGGACCGGAAGCAATTCCCTCCATGGCAGCGATACCCTTGCCACGCATCAATGCCTGGTAAGTTCCGTCAATACCCGAAAGATCACATGCTCGCGGCTGCCGCTCAAAATGAAGTTGCAGCTGACGCGACTGCAGCAGAATAATCTTATCACTCTGATCCACTGCAAACTCCACGTCCTGTGGTGCTTTAAAATATCTCTCCAGGATCAATCCGGTTTCAGCCAGTTCGCGCAGTTGACGTGCCTTCAGACTTGGTTTGGTGCGCTTCTCATCCAGAACAGGTTCCGAGTTAAGGGCACCGCAACCCGTAAGTACCATGGACTCATCTTTACGCACAATCTGCATTTCAACTGTCTCATGGGGAGCCCTGCGTTCCAGAACAAAGTGGTCTGTGGGCACCTCACCTGAAACTATGGGCTCACCAAGGCCCCAGGCAGAGTTTATAATTATGGTTTCGGCTTCAGGCCGCAGAGGATCATAGCTGTACATGACTCCACTGGCTTTTGCAGGGACCATCAACTGGCAGGCAACAGCCATCATGATCTCTTCGGGCCGAAAGTCTTTTTTCAGCCGGTATTCCATTGCCTGCTCGCCATAAAGACTTGCCACAACCAGCTTATAGGCCTGAGGAATCTCACTGGGAGGTATACTCAGACAACTCTGATACTGTCCTGCAAAGGAACTGACACCATCTTCACCAAGGGCACTGGAACGTACCGCAAAGCACGGCACGGTTGATTTTTTCTTTCCTACAATCTTTGCAGTAGCTGCAAGAATTGCCTTCTCCAACTCATCCGGCAGAGGAGTTTTTAAAATAAGAGTCTGGATTTGTGACGAAGCCTCCGTTACGCCGATCTCTTCAGCATGCCATTGCTCCAGTATTTGAGTCACTTTTTCATCAATATTACCTTTTTTCCAGAATGCTCTGAAAGCCGCAGTGCTTATTGCAAATCCACGAGGAATTTCCAGCCCGAGATGAGAACCAATCTCTGCGATATGGCAGTTTTTTCCCCCGACAGCATCGATATGATCCCTGCTGATCTCAGAATATGGCAGGGTCAGTGCCACATTCTGAGACAGAACCTTTCCCTGCAGAATAACCTCAAGATCTTCTTCTATCTTGTGGAAACTGCTGAAAAGCTCAGGGTATTTCTGTGAGGTCAGGTGATTTATGGTCACAATCAACTCCCGCAGCAGATCCGTCAGACGGCCACAGATACTGTGGATATAGTGCTCATCAAAGATGTAATCGCCGCTCAGTTTATCGTTGGCGTCACCAATAATATCAAGAATCTTGTTGTTTAACTCCAGACTCTTTTTAAAATCGGCAAACAGCACTTTAAAGGGCACACTGCTCTGCTCTTTTTTCATAAAAAACTGACCAAGCTGCTGCAGAAGATTTCTCATTTGCTTTCCTGTTCCTCGTAACGGATTCACTTTAGTGAGCGCCACCACCACCCCGGAAGATAACCCCGATGAGCAATCCGGCTGCAATGGCTATAAATACAGCCATAAAACCAAACAGCAGAGGGCTTCCATAGGCAAGTGATGAGATCAGAGCAGGAAGTCCGGACAGTTCCAGAGTCAAACCTGACTGAACTTTCCCGACTGCTGCGCCATCTTTTACAGCGACAGCTTCCACACTGTACTCCCCTGCACCCATCTTGGATGGAATAACAAGGGTGGCCTTGAAACTCTTCCTTCCATCGGCAGGCGCGCCATAGACCACTGAATTCTCATGAATGGCATAGGCACCGGATTTCTCCATCAGCTTAACGTATTCACTGAAAATAAATGCCTTATCAGCATCTTCGGGTACGATGTCTATATCTTTCAGAAGCGCCTGATAGCCCAGACCAAGGCTTGGACTGATGAATTTCTCAACAGGACCATTGGGAGTATACACCATGTAAACTGCAGGAGTATTATCCAGGCTGACATCGTTTTTGTTCATCCACAGAAAACCCGCCACCTTGCCTTTTTCCTTCAGGTGAACCTCTACACGGGGACCGCTGACCTGCAGGACAACATCTTCGTCCGCTGCCACCACTCCACTGACATCCAGGGTTGTTCCATTGTAAAAAGTGGAGATCTGAACAGTCTTGTGGGCAAGCTCAAGGGACAGATCCCCATCCTGAGCCGCGTTTGCCGATGCCTGTGTAAACAGAAGCAGCAGCAACACCCCAAGAAGACTCATGAGTGATACCTTAACTCTTTTTGCTACATTCATTTTAATGTCCTCCCTTCAAGGCAACCATGATGGCAGGAGTCATCAACAGGCCGGCAGTCATCTTGACACAAACCAGCAGTACAAGACTTGCCAGCATGATTTTGAGCTGATCCGCCTTGAGACGTTTTGAAACCGCCGTTCCCACCTGGGCACCAATGGTGGAGCCAAGAAGAAGGAGTACGGCCAGAACAAAATCAACGGTATGATTTGAATAGGACTGCATAACAGTTACGTTGATGCAGGTAAAAAGGATCTGAAACAGTGATGTTCCGACAACAACATGCATGGGCATCCGCAGGAGATAAACCATGACAGGAACCATGATAAAACCACCGCCGACACCCATAATGGCAGCAAGAACACCAACCATTACGCCGATGCTGAGAGGAAGCAACATGGATATTTCACATCCTGATTTCTCAAATTTGTACTGAAGAGGCAGACGCTGCAGCAGGGTCTTTTTTCCCGCAGGAGCCTCCACTTTAACATCTTCTTCAGCCGTCGCCGTGGTCTCTTTGTCTTTCTTGAGCCCCTGAAGGCTTTCCCAGAACATATAGCCACCAACACCACCAAGCATAATGACATAGGTGATGGCAATGAGAAAATCAGCATTTCCCATGGCACGC
>JAMOMO010000004.1 GCA_027067035.1 Desulfobulbaceae bacterium | reverse complement strand
ACCTGCTGTGGCCACGCGGCCCTTCCGGACTGTTGTCCCTGCATGGAAGACAACAACTCCCGGTACCTCAGAGGCCTTTTTAAGTCCCCGTATGGCCTTCCCCTGTTCATAGGAGCCGGGATATCCGCCAGATGCCATAACCACACAGACTGTGGGTCTCGGGTCAATTTTCATTTCAACCTGATCAAGACGGCCATCAATGACTGCCTCGAAGATATCAATCACATCACTTTTCAGACGCATCAGCAGCGGCTGTGCCTCAGGATCTCCAAAGCGACAGTTGAACTCAAGGACTTCAACATTATCCCCGTCTATCATCAGACCGGCATATAACATTCCTTTATAGGGTCGCCCTTCCTTTGCCATTCCTTTAATGGTCGGCAGCATCACCTTTTCCATTACGTAATCAGCTATCTCTTCGGTGACCACGGGAGCAGGAGAATAGGCACCCATCCCGCCGGTATTGGGACCGGTATCCCCGTCAAATGCAGCCTTATGATCCTGTGATGTGGGAAGGGGCAGTACTGTTTTGCCATCCGTGAAGGCAATAAAGGAAGCCTCCTCGCCTGTGAGACATTCTTCTACAATAAGCCTGTTTCCCGCCTCACCAAAGGCCTTGTCCCGCATGATAAGATCCACTGCCTCCTTGGCCTCTTTAACGGAAGACGCGACAATGACCCCCTTTCCGGCGGCAAGCCCATCGGCCTTTACAACCAGTGGCGCACCACATTTATCAATATATTTTTTTGCCTTTTTCCGCTCTTTAAAGACCTTGAACCTGGCGGTTGGGATATTATATTTTTTAAGGAATTCCTTTGTGAATACTTTACTGCCTTCAAGAATGGCTGCATCCCGGGAAGGACCGAAGATACGCAGGTCTTCTTCCTGAAACGCATCAACAATTCCAGCTGTCAGCGATAGTTCAGGACCGACAACAGTGAGATCGATTTTCTCGCTCTTTGCAAAACTGACCAGCCCGTCCACGTCGGTTACACTGAGGTCAACACATTCAGCCATTCTCCGTATTCCGGCATTGCCAGGCGCACAGTAAATTTTACTGACCCTGTCGCTTTGATGAATTTTCCATACCAGCGCATGCTCACGACCGCCTGATCCGATTACAAGAACTTTCATTTTTTCCACTCCTGATAATAATGAACGATTATTCCTTCTACTGCAGGAAAAACCCGAAGAAAAACTTCCAGGTATAATTATATCCAACTCTCTAAACTCGTGGTCATACGGAAACAGTGAAAATGTGACCGGCCCTTCACCTCGGCCAGGAAATATCCTTTACGGCATATAAGGCAAAGCACTGTGACGACATTTCAGCACTGAAGATCAATACTTTCATTTCCTCATTCAAATTTTTCCGTCATGCGACACCCAGTGACCCGGGAAAATCCGTTGCGAGTCTCCAAAAAGCAGCCCCGCCATTCATCCTGAAAAAAAAGTACGGAAATCAATTACAAAAGATTGACAATTCTGTCTGGATGAATACAATGAATGAATAGCCATTCACTATATAGTCCTTTATGATTTATTCAAGTCCAAAGCCCCAGGTGGTTTTGTAACATCTTCTGACCAATGAAAGCAGCAAACAAACACAGCAAAATTATTCATGCGGCCACCAAGGTTTTTGCAAAAAAAGGTTTTTTTAACGCCAGAATATCTGATATTGCAAAAGAAGCTAAAGTAGCTGACGGGACAATTTACCTCTATTTCAACAACAAGTTTGACATTCTTATCTCAGTCTTTGAAGAGGAGATCGGTGCCCTGATAGAACAGGTCAAAAAGCTCCTCGATTCAGAAGATGATCCCAGGGAAATGCTTGCGGTCTTTGCCAAAAACCATCTTTCCGTGATGAAGAAAAACAAACATCTTGCTGAAGTCATTCAGATAGAGCTGCGTCAAAGTGCCAAGCTCATTAAAGATTATCGAAATAATAAATTCAGCGAATATGTAGATATTATTTCAACCATAATCAAACTCGGTCAGGAACAGTCAATCTACCGGGCCTCCATTCGTCCAGGCATTGCCAAACGGGCATTTTTCGGTGCACTGGATGAAATTTCCCGGGTCTGGACAGTGGGCATCTCAACTGAATATTCAGTTGAAGAAGCCACCCAGCAGGTCCTTGAAATTTTTCTCTGTGGAATCCTCGAACCGGACGCTTCCCTGCATTAACACGCCGGAGAATCCCCCCGAATCCGTAACGAAAACAGAGCAGTTGTCAGCTGAAGGTTGACGGTTCAATGGATATGACTTCAAACTCCCGTGTACCGCCCGGAGTTCTGGTAACAACATCATCTCCCACCTCTTTTCCCAGAATACTTTTTCCAAGGGGAGAAAACACGGATATTGATCCTGTTTTCACATCAGCCTCTTCTGAGCCAAGCAGCTGATAGGAGACCTCCTCATCAGTATCCATATCCAGAAGGGTCACAACAGTTCCGAAAACAGCTTTAGAACAGTCCACCTTCGCACAGTCAATCACCTCGGCACGACCCAGCTTGTCCTTGAGGTCCATTATCCGGCCCTCGATGAGCCCCTGACGTTCTTTAGCCGCATGATATTCGGCATTCTCCTTCAGATCACCATGCTCCCGGGCAATTTCAATTGCCTTGACAACGACATGCCGTTCAACGCGTTCGAGATTGTTTAATTCTTCTTTCAGTTTAAGATGTCCGGTTTTGGACATGGGGACGCGCGTTACCATTATTTCCTCCAGGAAAAAAACAAACTCCTGCAAAGTCATATACTTCACAGGAGTGCACAGTTAAAAAAAATCTCAAGCCCTCTGCAACAGAAAAACTCAGAGCAGGCTTCAATAATTTACCAGCGATAAATAACAGAAAAGGAGAGATCAGTTTCCTGATACTCTGCACCATTGGTAAATTGGAATCTGCTATTTAATAGAAAATGTCGACTCATTTCAAGGAAAATCTGAGCCTTGGCTCCATGATTGTCATATCCTCCCCGCTCATAGCCAAAAGAATACTCCAGGGTGTAGTAGCTTGGAGCACCACGCCCGAGTATGTCTTCAGCAAGCTGATGCTCAAAGGAAACAGTAAAAAGATGCTGCCAGTAGTTTTCAGGGCTCCAGTATGGACTGTCGCCGGGAGCAAAACCGGACTCATAGCCATAGTTCCTTTTCAGATTTCCCGTACGGTTATTGATATATTCATATCCATACCTCAGCTGAAGCAGGGTCGGTTCGCTGAAAAGGGTGTAGGAGGTCCAGAGTTCATAGCGGTTCTGCTGGTTCTTATCGGAATAATCAGTAAACACATACTCTGCCCCTCCAAAGAGCCGGGGCAGAAAATCAAGGGTAATCCCGGCCTCATATTCCTGCTTGTTGATACCGGCCTTCACCGCCTCAAGTGTATCGTCGACAATATCCTGGGAAACACCTACATAGCCCTGAACAATATCCCCGATCCTGCCGTTAACAGAGAGATCATAGAGCATGGTCGACTTATAGCCGTCATCGGGATGCACCTGCCCCATGGAAAGAACCAGGTCAAGGTCATAGATCGGGCTCCACTTCAGCCTGGCCTTGATGCTGTTGCGCCACAGGTTGTCATCAATTTTAGTGGACTCGCTGTAAATACGGTTGAATTCAATGAGCAGTTCATGGTTCAGCGACGGCATCAGCCAGCCCTGCAGCCCGACACCATTCTGCCGTATATCATAATAGCCGTCACGACCCTCTTTTTCGTTAAACATGTATTCCGGGGTGACCCGCGGTTTACGTTTCAGGCTGTTGCGCTGAATGGCCTCATCAAGATCAGGGTAGCCCGGACTTTTCTCCTTTATCTGTTCATACAGTGCAGCTTCCTTTCCCAGGAAACCGAGACGACTGTAGATACCCGCAAGATCATAAAGGCTTTCAGGAGAGGTATCATCACTCAATATGTTCTGATACTCCTTCATGGCCTGGTAATAATTGCCATCCATCATATCCTGCCGGACCTGCAGTTCACCCGTGATAATTTTCTGCCAGCGGTACTTTGAGTAGAGGCCTGCCGCAATGGCAACTTCAGGTTTGCTGAAATTTTCTCTGGTGAAATCCGGGCTCATGACAACCGCCAGGCGATCCGGTTCAGGCGGATTGGTAAAGGTAATGATGTTAAAGAATGATTTCTGCACCGGTGGCAGCTGCAATACCACCTGCTGCTCAGCCAGTTGACTGGCAAACTCCTGATCAACCGGAGGCTGCAGAAGCGCCTTATACAATGCCAGGGCATCGTTAAACCGCCTGTCGGCCCATAACGACCGTGCCAGCAGCAAACGCTGCGTCACCGGGAGTGAAGCCACTTCAGGCACCACCTTCCGCACACTGACAGACGTTTTCTCACCCTTAACCGCCTTCCACTCAGGGGCAAGTTCATCTATGAGATGTTTGAATTTTGAGGCCTTGAACTGCAATTCCAGGATGTTCTGTTTGAAACTGACTTCATCGGGATAGCTTTCGTACAGCTCTTTAAAACTTTCAAGGGAGGCAAAATCCTGCCCCAGACTTCGCAGCAGCTGCGCCCTGACACTCTTTGCCCGCAATGAATCCGGTACGGCCTGAAGATAGTTGTCACAGAGCAGCACCGCGATTCCGGGCTCCCCGTAACGAACAAGGAATTCAACGCTGTCAAGTGCCCCTGTGGAGTTCTTTCGGAGCAATGCCGTCGCGATCTCACTGTCGGGGAGGGA
>JAMOMO010000003.1 GCA_027067035.1 Desulfobulbaceae bacterium | reverse complement strand
ATATTGCAACAGCTTGGTTGCAATTACGGGTTTCACAAACCATCTACCTAATCTTGGTGTTTTCTATGGCGCAGGGTGAAAGGCAACAAGAATGTCTCGAAGCACTCAAACTGATCAATGCAGCCTCCACTGCTCTTCGGTTGTACCCGGAGGACTCTGCCCAGGTAGCAAATTCCATTGAAAATGCCTATCAGGGGGCAAAGTCTTTTCTCCGCAATAATAAAGTTCTGCGTTTTTCATATCTTGACGGCCGCTATCTCCTGAATGGGGAGGCAGTGGATAATCCCACCTGTGATCGTCTGCGTCTGCTCACATTCAGTGAACAGCTGCAGAAGATGGGGCTGAGTGAGCTGGTCCTGGCAAAAGGTTTTGATCGTGCCACCTTTAGAAAAATTCTTTCCGTTTTCAGTGCAACACCGGAACAGATACAGAGTGCCGGTGGAAACAGGGCCTTTGTCGAAAACCTCGGTCTGCAGGCAGTTTTCCCTGAACGCTACGTTGCTCCAGGTGAAAGTGAGGAGGAGAAGCAGCAGAAGCAGCGGGTGGACAGGATACTAAAAAAACTCTCCGGCGGTGTTGTTCGTTCTGAATTTATTCTGTATCTGATAGGCCGGAAAAAGGGAGAAGATGTCCAGCGTACCCTGACCAAAAGTTTCCAGTCCTCTGAAAAAAGTGGCCGAATCCTGGCCGTAACCACCTACTCACTGTTGCAGATTCTCTTCAAGGATCATGTGGTGGCATTGAGCCCGGCGTTTTCAAGAATGCTTGAGAATGTCAATGAGCTCCTCTCTGAAAACCTGTATCAGGAGGTGAGTGTTACGGCATCCAGGCTCCTTGCCCCGTATCTTGATCAACGTTCAGTGTTACTGCTCATCTGCCAGAAGTTCCCGACGCCGTTTGGAGAGCATTTTTATAACGCCTTGCTCAATGTGACCGACAATGAGACTCTGCTGGCCGTTCTTGACTGGATCAGAGAGCAGCAGAAAAAAGATGGTGAAGGTGTTGAGAAGAGCGAAAAACTGCAGACTCAGCTGAAGGTTTTGTCCGAAGGCTATGAAAAACTGATTGCCACCCCCCGGGGCCGGCAGCTTCAGGCGCTCGAGAATACCAAAGAGGTTTTGCAGAAAACTGAGCAGGATCGTAAGGAAAAACGGGTTCAGATGGGGATTTCAGCACTCGCCAACGGGAACCTGGAGAGCCTGAAAAATAAAGAGGTGTGTGTCAGTCTGCCCGCCACCATTGAAAAGCTTCTTGAGAACGATAAAGAGGGTGTGGCGGCGTCCATTATCCAGAATGTGGTGAAGGGACTCAAGAAAAAGGACCATGAGTTCCGCTCGCACCTGGCCCAGGTCATAGGCGGGGTTGCAATAAAACTGGCCAACATGGGACGTTGGGGCTGGCTGGAAAAACTGACCCCCGTCTGTCTTGCCTGGATACGGGAAAACGAGGTTGTTGACCGAAGCCTTGAGCATCATATTCTTGCCATGCAGGCAATGATGACACAGGCCTGGTATGACGGTAACAATGACCTGGCCGAACGGATATTAAATGTTTTTTATCACATTCGTTCCGGTGCCCTTGAGAAATCTGATGCTGTCCGTGAGCTGCTTGGTTCAATTCAAGATAAGAATGTGGACCTTGCCCTGTTGCAGGGATACCTGGACCGCTGTTTTGTGAAGCCGGTTGATGAGATGATCTGCAGAAAGATTGTCATGCAGGGTCCTGTTGCAGCAAAGTTCCTCCTTGACACCCTCATAACCTCTGAGAAGAGATCAGACAGGATCCGCCTTCTGAAAATCCTCAGTGAAATGGGACGGGATCTTGTACCGGTTCTTCTGGAGCGGCTTCCCGACCCCATGCCCTGGTATGGCAAACGCAATATCATCCGTCTGCTGGCTGAGACCGGTGATGAAAAAGAACTTGAAGCGGTGCTTGGCTATGCCTCCCATGAAGATCTCCGGGTACAGCAGGAAACTTTGCAGTGTATCGTCCGCCTTGGCAAATCCTCCACCATTGAGTATCTCCTGCAGGTCCTGCCCAAGGCCAGCGCCCAGGCAAAGGCCCAGGTGGTGAAAAACCTGAAGCGGGTTGCCGATGAATCAGTTGTCGATCCGCTGGCGGAACTTCTCGAAGAGTGCAGGTTGTATTCCGGCTCTGAAAAGACCGGACTCGCCAGAGAGATCAGCAGGACCCTTGGTGCAAGTGGAAGTCCACGGGCAATAGCGGTACTCCAGAAGATTGTTGATGCAGGCGAAAAACAGTTCGGCAAAGAAAGTGTGGCCGCCGCCGAGCTCGCGATACTGTATATCCGTGATCTGATTTACAAAGAGGAGAGACAGGAAGAGAAAGCGCGGCAGGAACTGGAGGAGGATGCTGCACTGAAAGAATCCAGAAGTGCGCCGCAAAAGGTACAGCAACAGCAGCAGAAGGTTTATGAACCTGTCACAGAGTATCCTGAAGAAAAGGAAGTCTACTCGCTTCTTGCAGAAGATAAAAAAGAGGCAGCCAAAAAGGCTCTGCTTTCCCTCATTGAAAAGACAGCACATCTCAAGAAGTTTACAGAGGCGGAAGAGTTGCGATCACGGCTCATTGAGATTGATTCCATGGCGCTGTCCGAAATCATTAAGGCTGCTGAAATTATTGAAGAGGCAAAGAGCAACTCCATTGATCAGGATCATATCCTGATCTGGTCCGACCTGTATGATCTGCTCACCACCGAAGAGTTTAACGCCTTCTACTATGCACTGGAGCATGTAAGCTATCCCACTGAAACGGTCATTGTGAATCAGGGGGATCCGCAGAGTCGTCTGTTCTTTATCAACAAGGGACGCGTAAAGCTTTTCTTTCATGAAGGGGAGAGTGAAACCCTTGTGAGTACTCTGGGATATGGCAGTGTCTTTGGTGGTTCATCCTTTTTTGATGATTCTGTCTGGACCCTGAACGCGGCAAGTATGGGAGCCGTTGATATCTCAGTTCTGTCTGTGGAAAGTGTTGAATCCTGGAGTGAAGAACATCCGGCACTGGAATCAAAGCTTCACGATTACTGCATGCGTTTTGATATGGTGAATGAGTTCTTCAAGTCCTCCGGTGCCGAACGGCGCAGGGATGAGAGACACGATCTTGGTGGAGTGGTTTACATCTCCCTGCTTGATGACGAGGGGCAGGTTACCGACACCAGTCTACGTGGCGAATGCAGTGATATTTCCACAGGAGGCATATCGTTTTTTTCCAGGATAACCCAGCGCAAGCAGGCACGTGCCCTGCTGGGACGTCCTGTGGAAGTCATTCTCAGAAAGGATGGTGAAGAGGAAGAGGAGCTGCGTTTTGTCGGTACTGTGGTGGCGATTCGCAATCTGCACTCCATTGAACTGGGACGCTCTGTCCATATTCAGTTTGATCATGCCCTTGATTCCAAAACAGTGACGGACCTTGTCAATGGCGAATGATTTACGGGAGGAAGAGGCCATACCCCGCCTCTATCAGCAGAACCTCTCCAATGCCAGGTTCCAGAAAAATCACATGGTCGCCGATTGCCCCTTTTGTGAGGAAAAGGGGCTTGATCCCCATGGACAACTTGTGGTTTCCCTTCAGAAACGGGGCTTCTTTTACGGCTACTTTCGTTGCCTGAACCACTGTGTTTCCGGTGGATTTCCCCTCTGGTTTGCCAGGTTGTGCGGTCTTGATCCGGAAGGGATACCGGGCTATGATCCGGAACGTGAGCAGCATCTCGACAGCAGTGACTTTCCCGCAGTAAATTTAAATCTTGAAATAGAATCCTACGTTGACAGTCTCACGGAGTCTTTGCGTGAACGGTTTGGCGAGTCCGGTATCGGTGCAGCCAGTCTTGCAGAGATGAAGATCGGTTTCAACGGACGCTACCTTGTGTACCCGTATTTCCAGGAGGACGGCAACTGTTATGCCGCCCGCTGTGTTTTCCCCGATCGGAAGGAGGATTCTTTCTGGCATGGCAATGAGGCCTTTTTCGATGAGCGCCACCGTCTCTTCAATGTTCAGGAAATCCGGCGCTGCGAAAACGGCAGTCTCTTTCTCTGTGAGGGCGAAGATACTCTTCTTGCCATGAAACAGCTGGGGTATCCTGCCGTTGCAGTGCCTGACAGTCAGGTGCTGGAAAACCTTGATCCACAGATCTTTTCAGCCATCCAGACACTGTTTCTGGTGAGCAGCAACACTGCTGAGTCAGATGCTGCAGTGCGAAGACTTGCCTCCCGTGTCGGCTACAAGGTCCGTCCCCTGAAATGGCTGGCAAGCCATCCGAAAGATTATACGTTATGCCAGCTGGCAAAGGATCAGGGAAAACAGTTCCGGGCTGTTGTGGCCAAAATGGTCAAAGAGGCAAAGGCATTTTCCCCTTTTGCAACACCACAGCGTGAGTTTGCACTGTTTCATGAGCAGCTGGGCCTTGAAAGAGGTGATTCGTATGCCGCCCTGAAGTCCGGCTTTCCTCTCTTTGACAAAGCCCTTGATGGAATTCATGGCATCAATGTTGTCGGTGGTGCGCCAAAGGCCGGCAAATCCACCTTTGTGATTCAGGTGGCCACAGAGATGGCTTTGCAGGAGATTCCTGTTTTGTACTATGATTTTGAAAATGGCCGGCAGAAAATCTATCAGCGCACCCTTTGCCGCCTGACCCGACTCCCTGTTGAAACGATCCGGAGCGGGGTGTTTACACCTGAGGAAGCAGAACGGTACGAAGAGGGACAGAAACGTTTCAAAAAGC
>JAMOMO010000002.1 GCA_027067035.1 Desulfobulbaceae bacterium | reverse complement strand
GTAGATAAAGGGCTTGAAGAGCTCAAGGGCCATTTTCTTAGGAATACCACACTGATGAAGACGAAGATGCGGACCAACCACAATAACGGAACGCCCGGAATAATCGACACGTTTTCCAAGGAGATTCTGACGGAAGCGCCCCTGCTTTCCTTTGAGCATGTCTGAAAGGGATTTTAAGGGGCGTTTGTTGGCACCCGTGATAACCCTGCCGCGACGACCGTTATCAAAGAGTACATCAACTGCCTCCTGCAGCATCCGCTTTTCATTACGGATAATAATATCAGGAGCATCGAGCTCAAGGAGACGTTTCAGACGATTATTACGATTGATGACCCGACGATAGAGATCGTTGAGATCTGATGTTGCAAAACGTCCACCTTCAAGGGGAACCAGCGGACGAAGGTCCGGGGGCAGTACAGGAATTACCTGCAGAACCATCCATTCCGGACGATTACCGGAATCGCGGAAGGCCTCAATAACATAGAGACGTTTTCCATACTTCTGTCTTTTGGTCTTGGAGTTGGTGGAGGCCATCTCTTCGCGCAGAGTCCTGGAGAGCTCAACAAGGTCCTGGGCTGCCAGCAGTTCGTGAATTGCCTCAGCTCCGATCCCCACCTCAAACTCACCGGGATGTTCTTCGCGCATCTGACGATACTGCTCCTCTGTGAGCAGGGTTCCGGCGGGAACGGCTTCAGTGTCAGAGTGAATAACGGCATACTGTTCAAAATAGAGGACCTTTTCCAACTGCTTCAAGGTGAGATCAAGGACCGCACCGATCTTGGAAGGGAGACTTTTCAGGAACCAGATATGGGCAACAGGTGCAGCAAGGCTGATATGTCCAAGACGTTCACGACGCACTTTGGACTGAATAACCTCAACACCACACTTTTCGCAGACCACACCGCGATGTTTCATGCGTTTATACTTACCGCAGTTACACTCAAAATCTTTGACCGGGCCGAAGATCTTTGCACAGAAGAGACCATCTCTCTCCGGCTTGAATGTACGGTAATTAATAGTTTCAGGTTTCTTCACCTCACCATGGGACCAATCCATGATCTTCTCGGGAGAGGCAAGAGAAATCTTAACTTTATTAAACTTAACAGGACCTTTCGGTTTTTGAAAAAAATTGAATAGCTCTTCCACGAAAGTACATCCCCCTCAGTATAGGGTTAAAAAAGAGAATAGAGTTTAGTATCTGCATCTGCTTCAATACATTTCTGCAGACCGACAAACTCTCCTCGTATTAAATCGGGTGGGTAGCAGCCTGAAGATCATTATCGCGGCGATCTCCAGGTCCAAGATATCACTTGAGCTGCTATCCCTCAATCAGTTCCATATCAAGACAAAGCCCCTGAAGCTCCTTCACCAGTACATGGAAGGATTCAGGAAGTCCTGTTGTCAGGAAGTTATTACCTTTGACAATACGTTCATACATGGTCGTCCGGCCCTCAACATCATCGGACTTGGCCGTGAGGAATTCCTTCAGCGTATATGCCGCACCATAGGCCTCCATGGCCCAGACTTCCATTTCACCAAGTCGCTGTCCACCAAACTGAGCCTTACCACCAAGTGGCTGCTGAGTAACAAGGGAGTAGGGACCTGTTGAACGGGCATGAATTTTATTGTCAACCAGGTGATGCAGTTTCAGCATGTACATGACCCCAACCGTCACCTTGTTGGCAAAGGGCTCACCGGTGAGTCCATCATAGAGCTGACTCTGACCAACCTCATCCACGCCTGCTTCAACAAGAAGCTGGCGGATCTTGACCTCTTCAGCACCATCAAACACCGGAGTTGCCACATGGATACCGCGATAGTGTTTCCGACACCAGTCAAAGAGTTCAGCATCTGAGAGGCCGCCGGTAATCTTTTCATACTCGTCTTCGGAGTATACAGCCTTCAGTTTGGCCTTAATGGCATCAAGCTCTTCGGCCTGGGCAAGATCTGATAACTGCTTACCTATCTTTTTGGCTGCAAAACCGAGATGAACCTCCAGTACCTGACCGACATTCATACGTGAAGGTACACCCAGAGGATTCAAGACCACGTCAACGGTGGTTCCATCTGCAAAAAACGGCATATCCTCTTCAGGCAGGAGACGGGAGACAACACCCTTGTTACCATGACGACCGGCCATCTTATCACCCACGGAAAGCTTCCGTTTTGTGGCAACATAGACCTTGACCATCTTGACCACGCCCGGAGGCAGGTCATCACCTTTTTTCATGCGCTCAATGATACCATCGTAACGACTGGAGATAAGTGATTTCTGCTTGTCATAGCGATCATAGGCCGCATCAATTTCAGCTTCGAATTTCTGTTTTTCAGAAAAATCCAGCTTTCCGAGTTCTGCAAAACCGACCTGATCGGCAAGTTCGGCCTTCATCTTTTTGCCGAGTTTGACAATAACGGTTCCGTCCTTGGCACACACATCCTGCTTTACAGTACGGCCGTCCATGATTTCGCCGAGTTCACGACAGACACCTTTTTTCAGACTGGCCAACTCGTCGAGTTTGTCTTTGTTCAGGCGTTCGATCTCCATATCTTCAATCATGAGAGAACGCTCATCCTTGTCCACGCCCTTTCTGGAGAAGACTTTGGCATCAATGACCACACCCTCAACACCGGGTGGAACCCGGAGGGATGAATCCTTCACGTCCTGAGCCTTCTCACCGAAAATGGCACGAAGAAGTTTTTCCTCAGGAGAGAGCATTGACTCGCCCTTGGGGGTTACCTTGCCGACAAGGGTGTCACCGGCCCTGACATCGGCGCCGATACGAACGATACCGGACTCATCAAGGTTGCGCAGGGTCTCTTCACTGACATTGGGAATATCACGGGTGATCTCCTCTTTGCCAAGCTTGGTGTCCCGTGCCATGGTCTCGAAGACCTCAATATGGACAGAGGTGAATGTGTCTTCTTTAAGCAGTCGCTCGTTGATGAGAATGGAATCCTCAAAGTTAAATCCGCGCCATGGCATGAAGGCGATTGTCACATTCTTTCCAAGTGCAAGTTCTCCCTGTTCACAGGAGGGTCCGTCAGCAAGGACGGTTCCCTTCTCAACCCGCATTCCGGGAAGGACCAGAGGGTTCTGGGTAAAACAGGTGTTCTGATTTGATTTTTTATACTTGGAGAGGCGATAGACGCCAACGCCGGTGTCAAAACCGTCAACTCCAGGGGTATCGTAACGGACAACAATACGATTGGAATCAATTTCCTCCACGACTCCCTGCTCACCGGCAAGAAGACACGCCCCGGAATCACGGGCCACATATCGTTCCATACCGGTACCGACAAGAGGTGCTGCGGTAACCATCAGCGGAACGGCCTGACGTTGCATATTGGATCCCATCAGGGCACGGTTGGCATCATCGTTTTCCAGAAACGGAATAAGTGAGGCCGCAACTGATACCAGCTGATTGGGAGCGATATCCATATAGGTTACCTGGTCGGCATTGACTGTGATAACCTCACCCTCTTCACGGACAATGAGAGTTTCAGCAATAATCTTGCTTGATGAATCAATTTCAATGGCTGCAGGAGCAATAAGCTGCTTCTGTTCCTGCAGGGCACTGAGGTATTTCACTTCATCGAGAACAATTTTATCCTCAACCTTTCGATACGGTGTCTCAATAAATCCATATGGATTCACCCGTGCATAGGTGGCCAGGGAGACAATGAGACCGATGTTTGGTCCCTCAGGCGTCTCAACCGGGCAGATACGACCGTAATGGGTGGGATGGACGTCACGTACTTCAAATCCTGCACGTTCACGGGACAGGCCGCCAGGTCCAAGAGCAGAGAGACGCCTCTTATGGGTCACCTCTGAGAGGGGATTTGTCTGATCCATGAACTGGGAGAGCTGCGAGGTACCGAAAAACTCTTTAATGGCTGCGGAAATGGGTTTTGGATTGACCAGATCATGGGGCATCATGGTCTCCACTTCCTGAAGCGTCATGCGTTCCTTGATGGCTCGTTCCATGCGGATAAGCCCCATGCGATACTGATTTTCCACCAGCTCGCCAACGGTACGGACACGTCGATTGCCAAGGTGATCAATATCATCCACATCACCCTGACTGTCTTTCAGGTTCACAAGAAAAAGAACTGATTCGACAATATCATCCTTGGTAAGAGCACGATGATCAATATCGGTTTCAAGACCTAATCGAGCATTGATTTTATAGCGGCCGACTTCAGAGAGATCATAAAGATCCTTATTGAAAAAGAGGTTGTTGAAAAATGTCTGCGCGACTTCAATGGTTGGAGGACTTGATGGCCTCAGGCGCCGGTAGATCTCCAGTACAGCATCGTTGGTGCTGCTGACCTTATCAAGGGCAAGGGTCTTGCGAAAGGCATCAGAATAGGTAATTCCATCGATGTAGAGAATCTCAAATTCGTTGATTCCGGCTTCCGCAAATGTCTCAAGCAGAGACTCGGTAAGGTTGGTGTTACAGGCGGCAAGAACCTCTCCTGTTTCCGGATGAATGGCATCGGTAACAAGATATTTTTCAAGCAGATTCTCTTTCGATATTTTCAGGAATTCAATATTTGCCTTCACAAGCCTTCTGCAGAGTGCCTTGCCAAGCTTTTTCCCTTCCTTCCCAAGGATATCACCGGTTGCAGGGTCAACAAGATCGAATTCAAGACGCTGCCCCTGAACAGTATCAGGGTTGAACTCGATATAATAGGTGTCTTCTTCGCGTTTGACCTTGAGTGTGGGGTAAAACTTCCGAAGCAGTTT
>JAMOMO010000001.1 GCA_027067035.1 Desulfobulbaceae bacterium | reverse complement strand
CGGCAAAGTAGGAAAATGCGATGAATCCAATACCAAAGAGTGACGCCATTATCTCATGGAATGAGGGGGTGTAGGTCAGCATATGAGCTGCCTCAACCACACCAAGTGAATGGTAAACAGACTCCATCTGTCCAGGGATAACAATGTCGTAACGCATGAAGAAGATTCCTATCATCATCAGGCCTGTTGCCCACATGATAAGATTGAAATTATTGCCTCTGGAACGTATCAGCAGATACAGCGGCAGTACCATTCCAAGGAATATTTCAAAAACCCAGAAGTTAATTGCATAATCTCCTGTGAGAAATGACATGATAACCAGGTGTTTCCCCTCTGATACCATACCGGTGATTATTTTCCAGATTGTGAAAAAGATAATAACAGAGATAAGGAAAATGGTGATCTGGGTAACGGCCTTGATGGCACGTTCCATTCTCTGATTCATTATCTCAGGATTAATTTTCCAGCCGAGAGTGGTGAAGAAAAGAATTGCGCAACCACCTGACATGGCGGCAGAAAAGATAAAATAGATCGGCAGATATGGGCCATACCAGAATGGACGTCCGTGGAGCATTCCAAAGACAGCACCGAGGTTACTATGTGCGGCAATACCAACTACCAGACCAAAGAATCCCATCAAACGAGACAGGGAATGGTTCTGCTCAAGGAGGAAGTAATACTCGATGACCATACAGACCAGATACATTCCGTACAGGGTTCCCATCCACCACATGTTGGAGACAAAGTTGGGTGAAAGAACGTTCCAGATAGCCATGCGGAATGGATTTTCAATATCAAAGAAAATGATACAGAATCCACCGAACATGAATACGATGGACATGAACACCGCACGTTTGGCGATCGGCATGAAAGCCTCACCACCGAAAACATGGCCGATTGATGATATGATACACAGGCCTGTTGAGGTTACTACACAGAAAATGTAGGTCGATATAAGTAATCCCCAGGATATTTCTCTTGATACACCATATACGTGGTGATATCCCTTGATCATTCCATGGAGTCCGACTGTTACTCCCGCAAGGGCGAGGAGCGCAAACATCCCCATTGTAATCTTGTACATGGGACTTGCGTTTTTCAAGGCTTCTACACCGTGAAATCCCCATCTTTTTGAAATGTTAACCATCCTTCCACTCATTGTATCTCCCCTTATGTATATTGAAATATTACAGATTAATGATTGTAGTTACAGGGTCACCCCCCGAAAATCTGTGACCCTGATGGTATTGTTTTACGGTATCAGTGGCCTCCTTTAGAATGGCCGCCTTCAGCTTTTGTTCCGCCACCTTCCATTTTGTTGTAACCCTTTACACCGATATGACACACAGTACACCGTGTAAGGTATCCAAAAGCCTGGGATGAATCATGACATGTTCCGCAGTATTTATTGTGAAGGTTGACAAGGTACTCACGTTTTGCAGTAGGATCTTCAGGCAGAACGTGCTCTTCACCCTCAACGGAACCACGTTTCATTGCAAAGACATCTTTATGGCAGGACTCACATGCAAGCTCGTTTTTCACGACGTGAATGTTGTGGTCAAAAACAACTGATTTAACAGGTTTATTGAAGACAATTTTTTCAGTGGGTGGAAAATGACAGGATTCACACTGGGTGGATGAGTCAAATGCATCATCGCCATTATGACAGGAGCCACAATATTTACCTTCCTTGAAAGAGGCCATGGTGAAATCCTTATTGGCCGCGGCGGCTCCTTTTCTCATGGTAAATGTACCAGAGTGACAGCTGCTGCATTCAAGGGAAAACTCTTCTACATGAAGATTATGGCTGAATGCGGCTTTTGTCGGTTTTTCCCAGATGATAGGCTCTTCAGCGGCACCGTGACAGGACATGCAGTTACTGTCGGTTGAGAATGCGGTGTCACCATCGTGGCATGCTCCACAGTACTGTCCTTCGGCCATGGCCTTCATGGTGAAGTTTTTGGAATTAACGGCTGTTCCGCGTTGCATTGAAAAAATTTCATCGTGGCAGCTGGAACACTCTAAACCTGCATCGGCTGTATGAACTTTATGCTGGAATGTCGCCTTAATGGGTGAATTCCAGACGATGTCGCTTTTGGGCCCATAGGCTTTGACATCGTAGTCATCACTGGCAAGGCTGTTGCCTGCTAAAACAAGTGACGCAGAAATGGCTAGAAAAGTTGCAGTTAACAAAGGACTTTTGTTCATTTTTTTTGCTCCGTTAAATAAGGTCAGCGTGAGTTATGTGAATTAGTCATCAACAATGCCATCATTGAAATGATGGATGGGATATAGTAAATCACTTCACGTTGTAGGTCTACTACCACAAAATGAGTGAGCTTCGTCAGTGAATGAATAACCATTCATTGATATTGGAGGTGATGCATACTTCCTTAACCGCTGGGTGTCAAGATAAAATTAGATAAATGGCGACTGGAAGTTTGGTAATGAAATGTTTTCGATCAATGCTTTTCAGAAATTATAAAATATAAAAATAATGTTATATTGATATGATGAATGTTATGCAAAATAATATATGCAAGCTTAAGGGAATCCTTACATTGTTCAAATGCACAGAATAAATTTTTTAGATTTTGCGATTCAGAGAGGCAATTCTTTCTGCAGCATCTATGATATTTTGAAGGATCTGAGTTTCTTCCTTGCCCATTCCAACTTCTCTGTAGGAATCTTTCAGTAATTGAGCATAGTTAATGATGCCATTTGATAAATTATTACTTTCGTTTATGATCACCGCCAGTTTCTCGGTGAGGTTTTCAGTATCCCCCTGAGAGGGTGGGGCGGACTGCAGTTCTTCCAGCAGTGCGTTCACGGCATCAACAAATATTGTGATCTCGGTACAGGTGTTTGGGGAATAGAAAAATCCGTTGGAAAGGGTATCCGGATTCTTCGATTGTCCACTGAGCTGCAGCAGGGGAATAAGTGCCTTTTTATACAGCAGCAGCAGGGAAAAGCTGATAATACAGATGATTCCGGCAAGAGCTCCTATCATTACTGTCTGAAACTGAACAACTTTCGAACGCATCTGGCTGACGATAATTCTGTCAAACTGCAGGAGATACTCGGCAATTGCCCTCATTTTCTTTTGCAGGATAAGACTTGTCTCTATTTTGTCCTTCTTGTGAAGGATCTCCTGGGATAAGATTGCCAGGGCTCCGATATCAATCTGTTTAGCCATGTCAATACGGTATTCACCGGGGATCAGGGTGTTCTCCTGAAGCCTTGCAATGGACGAATTGAGATCCTTCAACTGATCCGATACCGTGACGATGGACTTCCAGTCCTGTTTGATGAGAGAGGTGGTTATCTGTTCCCGAATGGTGGAAAACTGGAAGATAATCGTTTCACTCTGGGTAATGACCACGTTATAGCGTTCAGACAGCTGGTACTGACGAAAGCCGAGAAGTATGACAAGACAAAGAAGCAGCGCCACTCCAATGAAGGCAATATAACTGGTCTTTTTTAAAGAGCGCATAGCTTGTTTTTCAACCTTTTTTTCAATTTGGAATGGATGCAGCTATCGGCGGCCGGACAGGTTTCACACTGATTGGTTTCTTTAATGCCAACGGCAATCAGTTCTTTAAATTGACACGTCATGATGATATCAAACTCTTCATCGTCAATGGTTTCAAATTCCAGGAGAATTGCAGCCAGCTGTTTGAGCAGGTAATACTGCTGTTTCAGGATCTCCAATGCTTCCTGACTGCATGATTCGAGGAGATTCTTGATCTCCTTGTCAACAGCCTCCGATGTCCGATCACTCATCTCCAGTCGTTTTGATGCGTTACCGAGGAAACCGCCATTGTCCACCACCATAGCCTGGGGTCCAATTGAATCACTCATTCCCCACTTACAGATCATATTGGTTGCAATCTCCGTGGCTTGAACAATATCACCCTGTGCACCTGTGGTTCGCTGCTGAAAGGCAATCTCCTCAGCAGCCCTGCCTGCCATGAGAATGACAATTCTACTTCGCAGATAATTGTAACTGTAACTGCTTCTGTCATTCACCGATAACTGTTGTGTCTGCCCAAGGGCCTGGCCCCTGGGGATAATGGTTATTTTGTGAATCGGATCGGCATCCGGAAGACTTTTGGCAACTATGGCGTGGCCTGCCTCATGAAAGGCCAGAATCTTGCGGTCTTCAGCAGACATGATGTGGCCTTTCCGCTCAACTCCCATGAGAATACGGTCCCTTGCCAGTTCAAAATGTTCATGGCTTACCTCGGTCTCACCGTCACGTGCGGCCATGAGAGCGGCCTCGTTTACCAGGTTGGCAAGTTCGGCACCCGTGAATCCTGGAACCATGTGAGCAATTTTATCAAGGTCAAGGTCCGGGGCAAGTGCAACTTTTGCACTGTGCACTTCAAGTATTTTTTTTCTTCCTTTGATATCAGGCGGGAGAATGTTCACCTGGCGGTCAAAACGTCCGGGACGGCGCAGCGCGGGATCAAGGATATCCGGACGGTTTGTAGCTGCCAGAACCACAATGGTGTCAGTTGAACTGAAACCATCCATCTCCACAAGCAGTGCATTTAATGTCTGACTTCTTTCGTCCTGACCACTGGCGGTTGAGCCACCTGCACGGCTTCCGCCCACTGCATCAATTTCGTCGATAAAGATGATACACGGGGCGTTGCTTTTGGCCTCCCTGAAGATATCCCTGACCCTGGATGCACCAACTCCGACAAACATCTCCACAAAATCGGATCCGCTGAAGGAATAAAATGGGAC